>NZ_JAUSWN010000013.1:0-97678 GCF_030815255.1 Hathewaya limosa | reverse complement strand
GGTGAGAGGTGTAAGCGTGGTAACATGTTCAGCTGACTCATACTAATAGGTCGAGGACTTGACCAAATAAATATTCATTATACAATTTTGAGAGAGCAATCTCTCTAGCATAATATTGTAAGTAGATCTGGTGATAATGGCATAAAGGTAACACTCCTTTCCATACCGAACAGGCAGGTTAAGCTTTAGAGCGCCGATGGTACTGCAGGGGCAGCCTTGTGGGAGAGTAGGACATCGCCAGGTAAGAATCCTATAGTAATTTATTACTATAGGATTTTTAATTTTAAAGAACTTTTCAATTTTATGTGAGTAATTAATTAAAGTTAATATATTATTTGCTAAAATTTTAAAATATAAGGTTATACTATATGATATAATAATCTATAAATAAGGAGGTAACGATTATGGAGTATAGATTAAGTCAATCAAAATTCATATCAAAAACTTTATTAGTTATGGCATTAGGATTGTTAGTTACTTATGGTACAGGTATGTTGGCAAGTAATTACCTAAGATATATAAGCTTTACAACAATGTTAGTAGCTATGTTCTTGGAACTGGGAGTTGTTATATATTTAAGAAGTAAAGTGTCAAAAATGAGTCCTGCCAAGGCTACATCTTGGTTTTTAATATATTCCGCTTTAAATGGAATTACTTTTGCAACTATCTTTGTTCTATATGATTTAACTACAATAGGAACGGTATTTATAATAGCTGCATTGATGTTTGCCAGTAGTGCTATGGTTGGAATGACTACCAAAAAAGATTTAAGTATGTTTGGACAGTTTTTAACTATGTCATTAATAGGATTATTAATTGTAAGCTTGGTAAATATTTTTCTACCATTGAAGGGATTAAATCTAACAATTTCTATATTTGGAATGTTACTTTTTTCAGGTTTAACAGCCTATGATATGCAAAAAATAAAATATTTTCATGAGCAAGCGTACTATATGAATTCAAATGATGTAAGTAGATTTACTATAATTGCCGCATTAGAATTGTACTTGGATTTTATTAACATATTTTTATATCTTTTAAGATTTGCTTCAAATAATGATAATTAATATAAATAATAAAAAGGATCTTTAAATTTTTAATAATTTAAAGATCCTTTTTATTATGATTTATATTAAGTGTAAATAAAGATTAAATAAAGCTTAAATATTGTTTAAATAAATCATAGAATCTTATATAACATTTTAAAAAAGAGGTATTATTTATATAATGATTTAAATATTCTGTTTATTGATTCTTTATAAATATGATTTTAGGATGGTGATTTGTTGAATAATATACTTTTAAGCATTGATTGGGATTATTTTATTCCTATTAAAAAAGAATGGACAGGCTCTTATATAGAAAATAGGAGAAATATAATAGGTCTTTGGTATAAAAGGTATATAAAGGGTGAGCAATGTGGTGAAAATATAGAAAAATATTTATATGTAGATAAAGAAGCAAAGGAATTTTGGAAAAATATAAAAAAACTTTTTTCATTTACAACATCTATGCCAGTTTATATTTCTGAATCTCATAAGATATCGTATGAGATAGCTAAAAAATATAATTGTACAGAAGTAATTTCTTTTGATGCTCATTCGGATTTGGGATATGGAGGCGTACAGTCATTAGATTATGAGGTAAACTGTGCTAATTGGTTAGGAAAGTTACTAAAGGAAGGAAGTGTAAAAAAGGCAAAAATAATTTATAGTAAATATACGATGGAATGTAAAGAAGAATTTGAAGAAATAACAAATAAGTATGATGTTCAGTTTAAAAAATTTAAATGTAATTTTAATAATAATAATAATATTAAACGAGATATAAGTGCAATACACATTTGTAGATCAGGGGCATGGACACCACCATGGTTAGATGATAAATTTTTTGAATTTGTTAAGAGATGTAACTTTAGCTATAAAAATATAGATTGTAATAAAAGGGAATGGAATGTAGGTAATTTAACATTAGCTGATAGACTAACCTATTTAATATAATAAATAAAATATCTTATATATGCAAGATTTCCTTTTAAAATATAAACTTATATATTTTAAAAGGAAATCTATTTATAAATTTTAAAAATAACTTTAAAACTAAGTTTTATAGTATAAAAATAATAAATATATTATAAATTGTGCTAAAAAGTAAAAAAATAAGCAATAAATATGGTAAAATATCATGTATTAGGAGGGGATTTTATGATATTTACCAAAAATCAGATGAAAGTAATATATTGTAAAACCGTAGGAAAAAAGTTTATAAAAGGAGTAGATAATAGCGGAAAATCTATTTCAGCTATAGCTAGGGCTTTAGTTTTAAAAAACAAATATAGTTTATATGATGAGGATAGAATATTATATTTAAATTGCAATAAGAATGAAGAAATAAAAAAAGAATATAATATAGAAGCAATGATATCTAACATACAAAAAGAAAATATATTTAAAAACATAAGTATTTTTTCTTTAATGAATAAGGATATTGAGTTTTTTAATCTAAAAGAATTTGTATATGAAACTTATAATAAATTAAGGAATTTAAATAATATAGAAAACAAAAAAATAATTGAAGATACAGATAAAGATAGAGTTGTACAAGAAATTTTAAAAAATCTTAGTAATGAGTATAAAAATATTAAATTTATTAGGTTAGCTGATATAAGTTTTATAGAAGAAGAAATTTATTGGATTAAAAATATGGGATTTACATGTAAAGAAGAATATTTTACTTGTAAAAGATCTGGGAAAAATGCTAAGAAGTATAGATTAAATAAGGGTTCTAAGGCAAGAGAGATAATTTATAAGATCTTAGAACGATATAATGAGATTATACAACAAGAAGGATATATAGATTATGAAGACATGATTTATTTTATTATAAATAGCCAGTATAAATTCTATGTACATATTATAGTTGATTATTGTGAGCAATTGAGTTTATTAGAATTAAAGCTTGTTAATTCTATAGTCAATAAAAAAAATTATAGTGATGAAATTTATATTATGCATAATCTATCTGATATTCCTTATTCGTGTATGATGCAAGGTAAACGAGTTACGCTTAAGAATTTGGGGAAAATCACTAGAAGATTTAATTTTAAAGAAGAAATTGAAGTGAAAAAAAATAAAAATATAAAACAAAGTAAAATTGATCTTATGGAAAGATTTGAATTTGTTGATATAAAACATAGAAAAGAATTTGAATTTATGCGTGACTATGCAAATATAGATGACATTATAGTAATGAATGGTGGAGAAGAAGAAGAATATGCTAGAGAAGAATTAAGAGATATTCCAGTATATAGCAATATTGCGGCAGGTCAACCTATTATGATTTCTTCAGAGCAAGAAGGCAAATTTTATTTGCCTAAGTATTGGTTTAAGGGTCAAAAAGAATGTTTTATTCTTAAAGTAAAAGGAGATAGTATGATAAATGCTAATATTAATAATGGAGATTATGTAGTTATTAGAAAGCAATCTATTGCAGAGAATAAAGATATAGTTGCTGTAGAATTAGATGGTAGTGCTACACTTAAAAGATTATATATAGATAAACAAAGAGTGCAATTACTTCCAGAAAATAATAAGTATAATCCTATTAATATTAATGAAGAAGATTGCATATCTATTTTAGGGGTAGCCCTTGGAGTAATAAAATTTAAATAAAACACAATTAAATTAAATTTCAAGCGTAGTCTTTGTTACTAAAGTTCTAGTGAAAAATACAAAAAAGTATATATATGTATAAATGTTAAATCATAAGGTTTAAAAACTTTGTGATTTTTTTTTATGTGCAATATTTTTTTGTAATATTAGCACAAATATTTTTTTTTATTTAGAATACAATATTACACAAAACAACATACAAAATATGGTAAAATAAAGTTAAAAAGTGGAAATAAAAAGAGCGGAAAGGAGTAATAATGAAAGAAAAATTAATATTATTTCTGTTGTTACCTATTAGTGGTATAATATTTTTTATATTGGGTACTAAATATAAAAATGGATGTAAAAGAAATTTATTGATTTTATATACTATATTACTTACTGTTATTGATGAGTTTATAAAAGTATTATTAGCCTATATAGTTAATATCAAAGGATTAAATTTTCATGGTAATTTAATATATCCAATGAGAAATGAATTTGCATCTTCATATGGTTCTTTCCTTAATAAAAATATTAGTATGAAGGTTTTAATTTGTATAAATATTTTTATGTTTATATTTAGTATAGTTATATATAATGTACATATAAAAAAATATGGAAAGAGTTTTTGGAGTGATTGGTTTATAATATTTACTTCAGCTGGACTAATTTCTTCTTTAATAGATAAAATATTTTGGGGAGGAAGTTTAGACTATATTAATTTAGCAAATAATGTACTTTTAGATTTAAAGGATATATATATGTTATTTGGAATTGTATTAATTATTTGTGAAGTAATTTTAAATGAAAAGGTTTCTTTATTTAAGATAAGAAGATAGTGAAAGTACCAATAAGTAACTGAAAATATCAGTAAATATCTAATAGATAAAATTTACCTAGATGATTTTTATATAATCCAGTTAGTTTACAGAAAATTAATGAAATTTTAAAATACAATTAATATTTTATATATACAATAATTAAGGGTTCAAGGAAAATCTTGAACTTAAAAAGCATAATTTAACGTGACATAAAAAGTGACAAGAATAAAAATTGTTAGGACCGATAAAAAAACATACGAAGTATTCCCTTATTTTAGTCAGCTTTGGCTGACTATTTTTTTATAATAAAAGGATTTAAGAAAAAAATTCTTAAATCCTTTTTAAATAAGTTATTTCCAACAATCTAAATTTTTATCTTTTAAACAATCTATTTTTTTAGGGTCAAATTTTATAGGTTGGCCATTAGCTTTTTGTTCTTCATATTGTTTAAGTGTTTTAAAAACAATTTTTGATAATAAAGCAATAGCTATAAGATTTAATATAGCCATAAGTCCCATAAACAAGTCAGCCATATCCCAAACAATTTGAATTTGTAATATAGAACCAGCCATAACCATTATAACAACAAATAATCTATAAATGATTAACCAAAGTTTATTTGTTTTAATAAATTCTATATTACTTTCACCATAATAGTAATTGCCTAGTATAGAACTATATGCAAATAGGAATATACAAATTGCTATAAATATATTGCCCCAAGAACCTACTTGTGAACTAAGAGCATTTTGAGTTAATTGAATTCCAGTTAAATTTTGATTTGTATAAACGCCTGAAAGTAATATGATAAATGCTGTTGCAGAACATATTAAAATAGTATCAGTAAATACACCTAAAGTTTGAATTAGACCTTGATGGATAGGATGTTCAACTTCTGCTGTTGCAGCCGCATTTGGAGCACTACCCATACCAGCCTCATTTGAAAACAATCCTCTTTTAATTCCCAACATTATAGCACCACCAAGAGTTCCACCAACTATTTCATTAAATCCAAAAGCATTTTCAAATATAAGTTTAAATACTGATGGTATTAAACTTATATTTTTACCTATTACGAATAAGGCAATTAATACATATGCTATAGCCATTACGGGAACAATTATCTCTGTTACTTTAGCAATTCTTTGTACTCCACCAAATATTACAGAAGCAGTTAAAATAGTTAGTATTATACCAGTTAGATGAGTATCCATTCCAAAAGCTTCCTTAAAAGCAAGGGAAATTGTATTTGATTGAACTGAATTAAAGATAAGTCCAAAACATATCGTAATTAATATGGAAAATAGTATTCCCATCCAACGTTTATTTAAACCTTTTTCCATGTAATAGGCTGGTCCACCTCTATATCCATCTTTATTTTTAACCTTAAAAATTTGTGCTAAGGTACTTTCAACAAAACTAGAAGCCCCTCCTATTAATGCAATTAACCACATCCAAAAAATAGCGCCAGGACCACCTAATGATATAGCAATAGCAACACCGGCTAAATTTCCAGTACCAACTCTAGATGCCGTACTAATGCAAAAGGCTTGAAATGAAGAAATTCCTTCAGAATGTTTAGACTTATTAACGGCACTTTTACCAAGTAAACTAAACATTTCTTTTAGGTATCTAAATTGTACAAACTTTAGTTTATAAGAAAAGAATAAGCCTAACCCAATTAACATTATTATTAATATAAAAGACCAAAGTAAATTATTTGTTTGTGCAACAAGGTTTTGTAAAAAATTCATTTTTTTCATCTCCCTTCTAATTTTTTTAGGTTTTTAGCAACTTTTAATTTTTTTATTTCCGTTTTTAATTAAAATATAAAAGCATTTTAACATATAAAAAAACAGAAATCAAATTTTAGAATTATGCGACAAATATCGACTGATATAATTAAAATAATGCAAAAAATAATATTAAAACACCATGATAAATTAAATTTATGATATAATGATTTAAATACGAGATATTGTGTAGTGTATAAATAAAAAAATATAATATAAAAATAGAAAAAAAATTTAGAGGGATTAATATGGAAAAAAGATTAGAAAAAAATACAAATAATAAGATTGTTTATAATATTAAGAAAAAAGATGTGTACACCAAGGCTTTGAAACAATTTTATGAAAATAAGATCCAGATTTTATTGGGTCCTGGATTAATTTTGATAGGATTTATATTAAGACACATGAATTTTTCTACTTTTTTAGGAAGTTTACTTATGGGATTTGGTGTGTTTTATGTTATTTTTCCTTATGCAATTTTAACTACTAATATAATACGTGTTAAAAATAAAACCATAACTATGAAATTAGAAGAAAAATCTTTAATTATAAAAGAAGAAATGGAGAAAAAAGAAGAAAAAAATAAATTACATTACAAAAATATAAGTGCTATTAACGAAGATAAATATTATGTGAGAATAGTACCTATAACTAAAAATGGAGAAATACTTAAGGAGATCCTAATTCCAAAGGATAGAATTTTACAAGGGAACTTAAATGAATTTATAGATACATTAAATGATAATATACAAAAGCATGGTGGAATGGAAAATAACTTGGAAAATCAATGTAAAAATGGAAGGAAAATTTTATCATATAGTATTAATAAAGAAGATTATAAAAAAATTTATATAAAAGAATATTATTCTAAGAAAAGTAATATAGCATATATAGCTATTTTTGGAGTTATGGCTATAATGTCTATTAAAATAAATATAGCAATTTCTATTGCATTTATCGGCTTATGCATTTTCTATGTTTTTTATCCATATGTAGGATATTTGTTAAAGACTAATAATATAGTGGAAGAAAATGTTTTAATAAGTTTGTGTAGTGATGGCAATATTGGAATTCTAAGTGGAAAATCTGTAATAAAATTAAATAAAAATAGCATAAATATTACTGAAGATAATGATGTATATATAAAATTTGAAACTCCTCTTAAAGATAAGATCCCAGCATATATTCCTAAAAAACATATAAATATGGGAGAAATAGATAACTTTCTAAAGTTATTATAAGAAAAATCTTTTTAGAAGGGTGAAAAAGGGTTTTTAAATAAACTTATAATTATTGACAATTATAAGTTACAATAATAAAATTATAACATGTACAATTTGTTTAAAAGTATAAATAAAAAAATTTGAAGAAAAATAATCAAGTAATATGATACTTAGAATTAATAATAATTATGCATATTTTGATTATGATTAAAATTAAATAAGTAGCATGTAAATACAACGATGTATTTTATTTTTATATGAGAGAGCAATGAAGCTTCTTAAGGAAAAAAAGGTCCTTAGGAAGCTTTTATTTTTATATAAATAGTCATTAGTTTATTACTTAAAATCAAATAATTATTAAGGCTTATTATGTAAATAGCTTAATATAAATTTCTAAGGAGTGATATGATGGAAAACTTTAGTGTTAAACCACAAGTATATTTTGGAGCGGGTTCGCTAGAATTTTTAAGTACATTAAAGTGTAAAAAAGCTTTTGTAGTAACAGATCCATTTATGGTTAAATCAGGTACTATAAATAATGTTACAATTCAATTGGAGAAGGCTGGAATAGAATATGAAGTATTCTCAGATATAGTTCCGGATCCACCAATTGAATTAGTCGCTAAAGGTATGAAAGTTATGGATGCTTGTGATCCAGATGTTATGATAACTTTAGGTGGAGGATCCGCTATAGATGCTTCTAAGGCTATTAGACAATTTAGAGGAATAGTTAAAAGAGGAATAAGTGGAAATATAGAAGCAAAAGATCCTATGTTTATAGCTATTCCAACAACAAGTGGTACAGGATCTGAGGTAACTTCATTCTCAGTTATTACTGATAAAGTTGCTAATGTAAAATATCCTTTAGTTGATCAGAATATGTTACCAGATGTAGCAATATTAGATGCTAATTTAGTTAAGTCAGTTCCAGCGGGAATAACTGCGGATACAGGATTAGATGTTTTAACGCATGCTATAGAAGCATATGTATCAACACAAGCTACTGATTTTACAGATGCTTTAGCAGAAAAAGCTATTAAGACGGTTTTTGAATATTTACCAAAGGCTTATAAAGAAGGATCAGATGAAGAAGCTAGACAAAAAATGCACAATGCTTCATGTATTGCTGGTTTAGCATTTACTAATGCCTCATTAGGAATTAATCATAGTATGGCACATATTTTAGGTGGAAAATTCCATATACCTCATGGTAGAGCTAATGCAGTATTATTACCTTATGTAATTGAATATAATGCTGATTTAAAAACTACTTATACAAAAGATTACACAAGAGCTGCTGAAAGATATGCCGAAATTGCTAGATTTTTAAACTTAACTCGTTCATGTAATGTTAAAGAGGGAGTTAGATGTTTAATAGAAGGTATTCAAAATCTAATCAAGAGTTTAGGAGTACCAGCTAAAATTAAAGATACTGGTGTAAGTACAGAAGAGTTCAATAGTCTTGTGAAAGAAATGTCAGAGGTAGCTTTAAAAGATGGATGTACACCAACTAATCCAAGAATTCCAACTGTAAATGAGTTAGAGGAATTGTTTATAAAATCATATAATGGAAGATAAATCATTTTAATTGTGTATTTTTAATAAAAAATATTGACAAAATATTAACTTTGAACTATAATTTAGGTATAGTAATTGTTTAAAGTTAATAGTTACAGATACAAGGGTGTGTCTGTGTTAATTAGAAGCGACGAGGCTTAATGAAAATATTTTATATATTTTTATTAAGCCTTTATTTTTTTGCTTTGCGAAGATGCATGTTTATAATAAAAAAAGTTATTTAAGGAAAACTAAAAAAGAAAGTAAAAAAGATTAAATTGCGAGTGAGGTAAATAACATGGAAGATAAGCAAAGGATTATACAAGAGTATGTTCCAGGAAAACAGATTACCTTGGCACACTTAATTGCACATCCAAATAAAAATATTTATACTAAACTTGGTCTTTTAGAAGATAATAGTGAGGCTATAGGAATATTAACAATAACTCCTAGTGAAGCTGCTATAATAGCTGCAGATGTTTCTACAAAGGCAGCAGGAGTTGAAATTGGATTTGTAGATAGATTTAGTGGTTCTTTAGTTATCACAGGAGATGTTTCAAGTGTAGAGGCAGCATTAAAAGAAGTTATCAACATGTTAACTTCAGTATTACAATTTTCTGCATCAAATATAACTAGGTCGTAGGAGGTAAATCTGGTGAAAAAAATTATGCTAGTTGGTAAAACAGGGTGTGGTAAAACGACCTTAACTCAAGTTTTACATAATGAAAAGATTGATTATAAAAAAACACAAGCATTAAGCTATGGAGAAAATAGCATTGATACACCAGGTGAATATATAGAAAATAGAGGCTATTATAAGGCTTTAATTGTAACTTCTGCAGATAGTGACGTTATAGGACTTCTACAAGATTGTACTCAGTCCAATAGCATTTTTCCACCTAGCTTTGGAAGTATGTTTCCTAAACCAGTAGTTGGAATTATTACAAAGATAGATCAATGTAATAATGAGGAAAATATTAAAAGAGCTGAACAATTTTTAAAAATTGCAGGTGTACAAAAGATTTTTAAAATAAATTCTCTTAAAAATGAAGGAATAGAAGAATTAGTAGATTTTTTAAATGATAAATAGAAAATCAAAAAATATATGAAAATATCAAAAATTTTTATGTATTTTTTAAACAAAAGTATGTTAAAATGTAAGTACAGAATAAAAAAAGTCGAAAATACAAATAAAATGTATTTATACTATGCATAATATAGGATAATGAAAAATTCTTCTTCAGTTCTTATCTTTATTGAGAGAGGTGGAATAAATGGGTAAAAAGATTGTAATAGCCGATGATGAACCTATTACAAGAATGGATTTGAGAGAAATGTTAGAAGTAGAGGGGTACAATGTTGTAGCAGAAGCTTCTGACGGATTTGATGCCATAGAACTTTGTAGAAAACATAGACCTGAGCTAATAATTATGGACATAAAAATGCCGCTTTTAGATGGGATTAATGCTTGTAAAATTATCAATGAAGAACAATTGGCTGATGCTATTATTTTATTAACTGCCTATAGTGATAAAACTTTTATAAAAAAGGCTAAAGAGGTAGGGGTTATAGGATATTTAGTAAAACCAATAGATGATAGGGCACTTTTACCAGCAGTGGAAATTGCACTATCAAAAGGACAAGAGTTTAAAAGTTTAAAAAAAGAGGCTAAAACTGCACAAGATAAATTAGAATCCAGAAAGCTTATAGAAAAAGCTAAAGGAATTTTAATGAAACAAAGATGTGTTAATGAAGATGATGCTTACGCTTATTTGAGAAAATTAAGTATGGATAAAAGAGTGTCCATGAGGGAAATTTCAGAGATAATCATTATGAGCGATTAGGTTAATACTTAATTGATGCAAATGGGGGAAATGAATATGGATATTAAAGAATTATGCAAAGCATATACTTATCTAAAAGATGAGGATATAGGCATAATAGAACATATATCTAATACATTACAATTTATATCAGATTTAGTGAAGGCAGATGTTTTTATAGATTGTCCAACAAAAGAAAATGGCAAGGCTATAGTAGTGGCACAAGCTAAACCCTGTTATTGCAAGTCCTTGTATAGTAAGAATGTTGTAGGGCAATTGGCATTAAGGGAAAATGAACCAGCGGTTATTAGAACCATGGAAATAGGAATGCCAACTAAAGATGTAAAAGGGATAACGCAAGAAAATATTAATACTAAACAAACAGTTGAACCTATTAAAAATAAAACAGGTAAAACTGTAGGGGCATTAATTATAGAAAAAGATGAAAAAGAAATAATCGATGCTAGTAGAAGAATTGAAATATTGGCAGAAACTAATGAAACGCTAACTAATATTTTAACTGAAAAAACAGTTGAAAAGGAACAAAAAAAGTATATAAGTCATGAGGATAATAATATAACTTATCATATAGATGATGCCATTATTATTTTTGATGAAAATGGTATTGTGAGATTTAAGAATCCAATGGCAGATAAACTGTATAAAGAGTTAGGGTATAAAGAAGATTTAATTGGTATGGATTTTAATAATATTTCTTTAAATGATCACAAATTTAGTGAATTGACTGAAAATAAACAAGTTTCTTCATATGAGGTTAGCATAAATGATATGGTATTTCAAGTGAAGTATGTTTTTCAAAATAATAAGAACTTTAATTTAGCTATGCTAATTAAGGATATAACTTATGTTAAGGAACAAGAAAAAGAGTTGATTTTAAAATCAGTGGCTATAAAAGAAATCCATCATAGAGTCAAAAATAATTTACAAACTGTTGCAAGTTTATTGAGACTTCAGGCTAGAAGAATAGATAATGAAGAATTTAAGTCTGCATTAAATGAAAGTATGAATAGAATATTAAGTATAGCTGCTACTCATGAAATTCTAGCAAGAGAAGGAATTGATGAATTAAATATAAAAGATGTTATTCAAAGAATAAAATATAGTATGTTTAGAGACTGTTATATAGAGGATGTGCAAATTGATTTAATTGTTACAGGTGATGATTTTAGTATAAATTCTCAAACATCTACATCAGTTTCTTTAATAATAAATGAATTGATTCAAAATTCCATCAAACATGCATTTAAACATAAAGATAAAGGTAAGATAGAGGTAAACATTCATAAAGGAAATAAGTACTCAACTATATCAGTAATTGATAATGGTAATGGGTTTGACATAAATAGTGTAAAGGATACTAGTTTGGGATTAAGTATAGTTAGACAATTAGTAACAGATAAATTGCACGGAGAACTTAATTTGTTTTCTAATGAGCAAGGAACAAAAGCCGTGTTTGATTTTAAAAATTAATATATTATGTGAACACAATGATGTGTTTGTTACATAAGGCAATGAAGCCTAGAGCATATACCGTTAGATTATTATATCTAACTGCATAACTCTAGGCTTTTTATATTCTATCAAATTATTAGGAAAGGAAGTTGTTAAGGTGAGGGAAGAAATACTAAGTGTTGGTATTGATATTGGTACATCAACAACCCAACTTGTTTTTAGTAAAATAACCATTGAAAATACTGCCACAACTTTTTCTATACCAAGAATTAAGATTGTTGACAAGGAATTAATATACAGAAGTAATATTTACTTTACTCCATTAATTTCAAATACAAAGATAGATGGAAACAAGGTAAAAGAAATAATTGAAAGTGAATATAAAAAAGCCAACATTACTCCAAGTGATGTTAAAACAGGAGCAGTAATCATTACAGGTGAAACTGCAAGAAAAGAAAATGCTAACGAGGTTTTACAAAGCTTAAGTGGTTTTGCAGGAGACTTCGTTGTGGCTACAGCAGGACCAGATCTTGAATCTATTATAGCTGGTAAAGGTGCTGGAGCAGATAAAATTTCATATGATGAAGATTCAGTAGTTGTAAATATGGATATTGGTGGAGGTACTTCGAATCTAGTTGTATTCAAAAATGGAGAAGTAATCGATACTGGTTGTTTAGATGTTGGAGGAAGACTTATTAAGATAGATCCTGCAACAAAAAAAATCTACTATATTTATCATAAAGTTAAGAAGTTAGCTCAAAAAATTGGAGTTTATATAGAAGAGGGTCAAATAGCAGATGAAAACACAATAAGAAAAATAGCTAGAGAAATGACTAGAATCTTAGAAGAATCTGTTTCCCTAAAAAATAGAAGTGAAGATTATTTCGATTCAATCACTAATCAAGAAAGAGGAAAAGGAATTAAAGATGGTTATACCTTTAATTCAATAACTTTCTCAGGTGGAGTTGCTGATTATGTTTATCATGAAAACAGTGGAGATCCATTTAAATATGGTGATATAGGAATTATCCTAGGTGAAGAAATAAGAAAATCAGATTTAATTAGAAAAATTCAAATTAGAGATGCAGTAGAAACAATTAGAGCTACTGTAGTTGGTGCAGGTTCTCATACTACTGATATTAGTGGTAGTACAATTACTTACACTGAAGATGTATTTCCAGTTAAGAATCTACCAATTTTAAAGTTGTCAGAAGATGATGAACAAAGTGGTTTTGATAGTATTGGAAATGCATTAAGAGAAAAGTTAAAATGGTTTAATTTAGATAATGAACAGCAGCAAGTAGCTGTTGCGCTTAAGGGTTCTAAGAATCCTAGCTTTGAAGAAGTTAAAAAGCTTTCACAAGCTTTAATATATGGAATGGCAGATATATTAGAAAAAGACTTTCCAGTGTTTGTAATTATAGAATCTGATATTGCAAAGGTTCTTGGGCAAACAATGTACATGGACTTAAAGTTTAAGAAAAAAGTCATATGTATAGACTCCATAAAGGTTGAAAATGGAGATTACATAGATATTGGTAAGCCATTAGCTAATGGAAAAGTTGTTCCAGTTGTAATTAAAACCTTAGTATTTAATTCATAATATTATAGAGAGGTGAACATAGTGATACTAAAAACTAAATTATTTGGAAAAGTGTATCAGTTCAGAGATGTTAAAGATGTATTAGCAAAAGCTAATGAAGAAAAGTCAGGAGACAAATTAGCTGGTGTTGCACCACAAAGTGCTGAAGAAAGAGTTGCAGCTAAAGTTGTATTAAGCCACTTAACATTAGCAGATTTAAGAAACAATCCAGTTGTTCCTTATGAGATGGATGAAGTAACTAGAATAATCCAAGATGATGTAAATGAAAGAATTTACAATGAAATCAAGAATTGGACAGTTGCTGAGTTAAGAGAGTGGATTCTTGATAACAACACTACAGGTGCCGATATTAAGAGAATTTCAAGAGGTTTAACTTCTGAAATGGTAGCTGCAGTAGCTAAGTTAATGTCTAACTTAGACTTAATTTATGGAGCTAAAAAAATTAGAGTTACAGCTCACTGTAATACAACAATCGGTGAAGAAGGAAGATTATCAGTAAGACTTCAACCTAACCACCCAACAGATGATGTTGATGGTATCGTAGCTTCATTATTTGAAGGTTTATCATATGGTATCGGAGATGCAGTATTAGGATTAAACCCTGTTGATGATACTGTAGGATCAGTAAAAAGAGTATTAGAAAAATTCGATGAAATTAAAAATAAATTTGAAATTCCAACTCAAACTTGTGTATTAGCACACGTTACTACACAAATGGAAGCTATAAAACAAGGTGCTCCAGCAGACTTAATATTCCAAAGTATAGCTGGTTCTGAAAAAGGTAACGAAGCATTCGGTCTTAATGGAAGCCTAATTGAAGAAGCTAGACAATTAGCATTAAAAGAAGGTACAGGATGTGGACCAAACGTAATGTATTTTGAAACTGGTCAAGGTTCAGAATTATCTTCAGATGCTCACCATGGTGCAGACCAAGTAACTATGGAAGCTAGATGTTATGGATTTGCTAAAAGATTTGATCCATTTATAGTTAACACAGTTGTTGGATTTATCGGACCAGAGTATTTATATGATAATAAACAAGTTATCAGAGCTGGTTTAGAAGACCACTTCATGGGTAAATTAACTGGAATTTCAATGGGATGTGACGCTTGTTACACTAACCATATGAAAGCTGACCAAAACGATATAGAAAACTTAGCTGTATTACTTTCAGCAGCAGGATGTAACTATTTCATGGGAATCCCTCACGGTGATGATATCATGCTTAACTACCAATGTACAGGATATCATGAATCAGCTGCATTAAGACAAACTTTAGGTTTAAGACCAATTAAAGAGTTTGAAGAGTGGTTAGAAAAATATGGAATAATGAAAGATGGTCAGTTAGCTGAAAATGCTGGGGATGCATCTATATTCCTTAACAAATAGTGGGAGGTAACGATATGTTTTCTGAAAATGATTTAAAGAAATTAGTAGAACAAGTTTTAGGAGAAATGTCATCAAACAATGGTTCAAACGTTACTGCTTCTGAAAAAAGATGCGAAGTTGTAGTAGATGAAAATGGAATCATTCCAGATATTACAGAAGTTGATATTAAGGCACAATTATTAGTTGAAAATCCTGCTGATAAAGAAGGATACTTAAAAATGAAACAACATACTCCTGCAAGAATCGGTATAGGTAGAGCAGGAGCTAGATATAAAACAGAAACTATGTTAAGATTCAGAGCCGACCACGCAGCTGCTCAAGACTCTGTATTCTCAGATGTTCCAGAAGAGTTTTTAGAATCAGCTAATCTATTCTCAATTAAAACATTATGTGGATCTAAAGATGAATACTTAACAAGACCTGATTTAGGAAGAAAAATTTCTAAAGAAGAAATGAGCAAATTAAATGGTAAGATTAAAAAGAATCCTAAAGTTCAAATATATGTATCAGATGGATTAAGTTCAAAAGCTATAGAAGCTAATATTAAAGATGTATTACCAGCTTTAATCCAAGGCTTAGAAGCTTATGGTATAGATGTTGGAACTCCATTCTTTGTTAAATACGGAAGAGTTGCTGCTATGGACCAAATTTCTGAAGAAACTGGTGCAGATGTAACATGTGTATTAATCGGAGAAAGACCAGGACTAGTTACAGCTGAAAGTATGAGCGCTTACATAGCTTATAAAGCAACAGTAGGTATGCCAGAATCAAGAAGAACAGTTTTATCAAACATTCATAAAGGTGGAACTCCTCCAGTAGAAGCTGGTGCTCATATAGCAGAAATAATCAAAATAATGTTAGAGAAAAAAGCAAGTGGACTTGATTTAAAACTATAGTTTAGGAGGCAAAAACTATGAAAAATGATGCACTTCGTCCATCAGTTTTAAGTGTTAAAATAATTCCAAATGTAAATCCAGAAATGGCTGCTGAATTAAATTTATCAGATGAACATAAAAGTATTGGTATGATCACAGGAGATTGTGATGATGTAACATATACAGCTCTTGATGATGCAACTAAAAAAGCAGATGTTAAAGTTGCTTATGCAAAGTCAATGTATGCTGGGGCAGGTAATGCTAGTACTAAATTAGCAGGAGAAGTTATTGGTATAATTTCAGGACCAAGTCCAGCAGAGGTAAGAAGTGGATTAAATGCTGTTGTTGACTTTATTGAAGGTGGAGAAGCTACTTTCTATAGTGCTAATGATGATGATAGCATTCCATACTATGCTCACTGTATTTCAAGAACAGGTTCTTACCTTTCTGAAACAGCAGGAATTCAAGAAGGAGAAGCTCTTGCATATCTAATAGCACCTCCACTTGAAGCAATGTACGCTTTAGATGCAGCAATGAAAGCAGCTGCAGTTGAAATGAAAGCATTCTTTGGACCACCAAGTGAAACAAACTTCGGAGGAGCACTATTAACTGGAAGTCAGTCTGCCTGCAAGGCAGCATGTGATGCATTTGCAGCAGCTGTTAAATTTGTAGCAGATAATCCAACTGATTTCTAATTAAGGCTTAAAAATTATGAATAATAATAGAGCTGCCTTAGGGTTAATAGAAACATATGGTCTAGTAGGGGCTATAGAAGGTTTAGATGTTGCATTAAAATCTGCAAATGTAAGTTTAATAGGCCGTGAATTTGTTAAAGGTGGTAGAGTTACCATAGAAATTACCGGTGATGTATCTGCTGTAAAGGCTGCTGTTGAGGCAGCCGGGGCAGCAGTAGAAAAACTGGGAACTCTTATTACAACACATGTCATTGCAAGATCCGATGATGAGATTTGGGCAATGTTAGAAAACACAAAAGATAAGAAGAATGAACAAACAGAAGATAAGATAGTACATGAAGAAACTAAAGTTGTAGCTTTAAATAAAGAAGCTGTAGAAACAAAAGATGAAGAGAAAGATACAGTTACAGAGATAGAAGAAGAGATAGTTTTAGATGAACAAAAGATAACAGATGCAAATAAAGAAATACTTGCATATAGCGAGGACAACACTAGTGAGGAAGTTATAGAAGAAAAAACTAGAGAAGAACTTGAAGTAATGAGAGTTCAAGAGCTAAGAACATTAGCTAGAAAAATGGAATTAACTTCTTTGACAAAAAAACAGATTAAATTTAGTAAAAAAGAACAGTTAATACAAGCTATTCTTGAACACTGGAAGAGGAGGTAGCTAGATGCAAACTTTAGATAGAGATTTATTTTCTATACAAGAAGTAAGAACATTGATAGCAAAAGCTAAAAAAGCACAAGAAGTTTTTAAAACATTTACTCAAGAACAAGTGGATAAAGTTGTTAGAGCAATGGCCGAAGCTGCAGAAAAAGAAGCAGTTAGACTTGCAAAAATGGCAAATGAAGAAACAGGTTTTGGTAAGTGGGAAGACAAGGTGATTAAAAATACATTTGCAAGTAAGCATATGTATGACACAATAAAAGACCTAAAAACAGTTGGAATAATCAACGAGGATAAAGAAAACAAGATTATTGAAGTTGCAGTTCCAGTAGGAGTAGTAGCTGGTTTAATACCATCTACAAATCCAACTTCAACAGTTATATATAAAGCATTAATCAGTGTGAAAGCAGGAAACGCAATAGTTTTCTCACCACACCCAAATGCAAAAAATTGTATATTAGAAGCTACAAAAGTTGTTGCTGAGGCAGCTGTTAAAGCAGGTGCTCCAGAAGGATTAATCAGTGCAGCTACTATGCCTTCATTAGAAGGAACACAAGAATTAATGACAAACAAAGATACATCATTAATCCTTGCAACTGGTGGAGAGGCAATGGTTAAAGCAGCTTATAGTTCTGGTACTCCAGCAATTGGAGTTGGTCCTGGAAATGGTCCAGCATTCATCCATAAGAGTGCAGATGTAAAGTTAGCTGTTAAGAGAATTATAGATTCTAAGACATTTGATAATGGTGTTATATGTGCTTCTGAGCAATCAGTAGTAGTAGAAGCTCCTATGAAAGAAATAGTTAAAGCTGAACTTGAAAGACAAGGAGCGTATTTCTTAAATAAAGAGCAATCAGAAAAATTAGGTAGATTCATATTAAGAGCTAATGGAACAATGAATCCACAAATAGTTGGTAAGAGTGTTAAAGTACTAGCTGAACTTGCAGGATTAGATATTCCATCAGGAGTTAAGGTATTAATATCTGAACAAAATACTGTTGGTAAAACTAATCCATATTCAAGAGAAAAATTAACTCCAATCTTAGCGTTTTACTGTGAAGAATCTTATGATAAAGTTGTGGAAAGATGTGTAGAAATATTAATGAATGAAGGTAAAGGTCATACATTAGTTCTACATGCTCAAGATCAAGGAGTTATCAGAGATTTCGCTGTTAAGATTCCAGTATCACGTTTAATAGTAAATGCACCAGGAGCTTTAGGTGGAATTGGTGGAGCAACTAATTTAGTTCCAGCTTTAACATTAGGCTGTGGAGCTGTAGGTGGAAGTGCTACATCTGATAACGTAGGACCAATGAACTTATTAAACGTAAGAAGAGTTGCAATGGGTGTTAGAGAGTTAGAAGAAATAAGAGGCGGAGTTTCAACTCCACAATGTAACGATATTTCAGAAGAATATATTGACATCATTGTAAACAAGATTATAGAGAAATTAGGTTTAAAATAATTTAAAATAAAAATATAAAATTTATTTATATAATTTTTGATATATCTTAAGGAGGATTTTCAAATGGCAAACACAAATGCATTAGGAATGATCGAAACTAAAGGTTTAGTAGGAGCAATCGAAGCTGCAGACGCAATGGTTAAGGCTGCAAACGTAACTTTAATAGGTAAAGAGCAAGTTGGTGGTGGATTAGTAACAGTTATGGTAAGAGGAGATGTTGGAGCTGTTAAAGCTGCTACAGATGCTGGAGCTGCTGCTGCTGAAAGAGTTGGAGAATTAATTTCAGTTCATGTAATCCCAAGACCACACGGAGAAGTTGAAGTAATACTTCCAAAAACTGAAGCTTAATTTTAAATAATTAATGTAAATTGATATATATGATCCCGAACCTTACGGTTCGGGAAATATATATAAAAGAAGGTGTGAAATAAATGGCGGTATTAACTGAATATGCACTTAGATCAGAACTTAAAGATGCAAACATTAAAGAATTTATTGTAGAGAAAAATACTATAATTACACCATCTGCAAGACAGTATTTGCATGATAAGAATATTAAGCTGGTTTTTAAAGAGGATAGAGTATCTGAAGATAATAATCAGAATATTCAACATAAGGAAGAAAAGCAATTTTTACCCAAATATGAGGGCCTTTTGGGTGGATACTATGAAAATAAACCAGAGTTTATGACGCAACTTAGTGGAAATAAACTAGTTTTTAAGGACCATAAAAGAATCATATTTAGAGGGAAAATTGATAGTCTAGAAGGAAAAGTTCTTCAAACTCAAGTTTTAGCTAAAAATTTGGGAAACAAAAGAGTCATTTCTGACTTAGAAGAAATTTTAAAGTTTATAAGAGGTATTTCAAGAGCTGAAATATTAAACGAAACTTTAGGAGAATTTTCTCTATTAGGAATGAATGAAGATGATCTTAGAGCAATTTCACATAATCCTAAGAAGTATATGAATGTAGATCATTTATTTTATCCATCTTATGAAATTGGTGAAATGGCAGTAGCATTAAATATTTTAAGAAGTCAGGTAAGAGAAGTAGAAATTTCTGCATTAACTGCATTTAAGAATGAAGATGGAGAGGTTTCAAGAGGTGACATAGTAAGATATTTAAATAGATTGAGTAGTTGTCTATATATTATGATGCTACAATGCACTAAGGATAATCAAAAATAGAGGTGAATGGATTGAGCTCTTTAGAACAAAAAATAGAATACATCGTAGAAGAAGTTGTTAAGAGATTGAAAAATCAAGAAAATACTATTTTAGTAGAAGCTTCAGGACGTCATGTACATCTTTCACAAGAACATATAGACTTACTATTTGGTAAAGGATATGAATTAACAAAGGTTAAGGAATTATCTCAACCAGGTCAATATGCATGTAAAGAAAGAGTTTCGCTAATAGGACCTAAAGGTATGATTCAAAATGTAGTAGTGTTAGGGCCTGCAAGAAAAGAAACTCAAGTAGAACTTTCTAAAAGTGATTGTGTTATTTTAGGAACAAAGGTACCAGTTAGGATGTCTGGTGATCTTAAGGGAAGTGCTCCAATAGTTATAGCTACGGAAAAAGGTATTGTACAGCTTCCAGAGGGCGCTATTGCAGCTAAAAGACATATACACATTTCTCCAGAAGATGCTAAAAGATTCAATATAGAAGACAAACAAGTTGTTAAATTAAAAATTGAAGGCGAAAGATCCTTAATTTTTGATGAGGTTGTTGTAAGGGTAAGCCCAAACTTTAATACAGCAGTTCATATTGATTATGATGAAGCAAATGCCTGTGGATTTGTAAATGGGACACGTGCAACAATAATAAAGTAAAGGGGTTTTATAAATGAAGGACTTCAAAGAAGTTGATAAATTTATAAAAGCCGTGGAAGATACAATAAAAAAACCTAGAAAAGTGAAAAAAGGTGAAAAACTTTTTGTTGGTGTAGATCTAGGTACGGCTTATATTGTAATAGTTGTTTTAGATAAAAACAAAAAACCTGTTGCTTGTGAAATGGAATTTGCTCAGGTTGTAAGAGATGGATTAGTGGTTGATTTTATTGGAGCTACTAATATAGTAAGAAAACTAAAGAAAAAGATTGAAGATAAACTAGGTGTAGAATTAGAAGAAGCTGCTATTGCGGTACCACCAGGAACAGGTGAAAGAGATATTGCAACTCATAAGTATGTTGTTGAGGGTTCTGGAATGGAAGTAACAGCTGTTTTAGATGAACCAACAGCAGCTAATGCTGTATTGGGAGTAGAGAATGGTGTAGTAGTAGATGTTGGTGGTGGAACTACTGGACTATCTATTTTTGAAGATGGAAAGGTAATATATACAGTAGATGAAGCTACTGGAGGAACACAGTTATCTCTTGTAGTTGCAGGTGCTTATAGAATACCTTTTGAAGAAGCAGAAGATAGGAAAAAGGATAAGAAAAATTACAATGATATTTTTCCAATGGTGACTCCTGTTGTTCAAAAAATTGCAAGGATAATAAGTGATAACATTAAAGGTTTTAATGTAGATACAATATATCTTGTAGGTGGAACATGTTGTCTTAAGGATTTTGAAAAAATAATACAAAAAGAGACAGGAATTACTACGGTAAAACCATTAAATCCTTTCTTAGTAACTCCTTCAGGAATAGCAATAAATTGTTGTAAATAAGGGGGAGACAAATGGACTTTAATAAGTTAATCGAACTTGTTACAAAAGAAGTAATTAAAAAAATAAAAGAATCTGGAATTCAATTGATGGAAAGTAAGCCAGAGATTCAAGAAAAAAATCTTTTATTTTTAGGTGAAAAAGAAAGTGCAGCTTATAAGTTTTATGATCATGACTTAAAAGCTTTTGGATATAAACTTTATTCTTCAGAGGAAAATAGCTTAACACTAAATTCTTATGAAGGAATAATAATACCAGAGCTTAGTGTAAAGGAATTAAGTAATATTGGAATAGGCGTAAGTAGTAGCCAAAGAGAAGAAATAATAATAAATGCAATGTTACAAGGAATCCCAGTATATTTATTAGAAGAAGGTTTAGTTTATAGACAATTTGCTAAAACTGCTAATAAAGTTTTCTTTAAAATGTTCTCAGAATATGAAGATAAGTTAATAAGTTATGGTATGAAAATAAAGAAAATGAATGAAATATCTAATGTTCTTAAGAATGAAAAAGAAAAAGGTACACTTATTAATGTAATAGATGGTAGCGGTAATTTACCAGTTATAAAAGAAGAAAATGAAGAAAAGATACAAAAGAAAACTATAAATTCAAATATAGTTACTAAAAAGTTAATTTCTGAAATGGATGTAAGAGAGTTATTTAGAGAAGGTATTAGAGAGATATTTGTTTCTAAAAAAACCTTAATAACACCATTGGCTAAAGATTTTGCAAGGATAAATCATATGGAAATTAAGAAAGAGATGTAATCTAAGAGAGGAATATATTGGTATGATGATAGGTGAAGTAATAGGTAGTGTTTGGGCTACTAGAAAAGATGAAAGACTTAATGGACTAAAACTTATGGTAGTAAGACCTATTAATTATGGTAGTAGTAGCAAAAGAATAGATTCTACAATGGTAGCAGCAGATAGTGTAGGTGCCGGTGTAGGAGACAGAGTTTTAATTGTTAAGGGAAGTTCTGCAAGTAAGCCAAGTGGAACTAATGAAAGAATTCCTGTAGATGCTACTATAGTTGGTATTGTAGATTCTGTAGAAGTAAGAGAAGATTAAACTTTACATTTAGAGAGGTTTGAATTATGAATGCATTAGGTATAGTTGAATTAAATAGTATTGCAAAAGGAATAGAGATTACAGATATTATGTTAAAATCAGCAGAACTTGAAGTTATATACTCTAGGCATATTTGTCCAGGAAAGTATATGATAATACTTACTGGAGATGTAGGTTCTGTTGACGAGGCTGTAGAGACTATAAAAAAATTAGACAATAAATATATTTTAGCAACATTTATATTACCTAATGCTGATGAACGAATTATAAATGGCATTAATAAAAAATATAACAATATTGAAATAAAGGCTATAGGAGTAATGGAATTTACTTCTGTAGCTTGTGGAATCATAGCATTAGATAAAGCCTTAAAAAATGGAGAAGTTCAACTTGTTAAGTTTACTTTGGGAAATCTAATAGGTGGAAAATGTTATTTTATAATAACTGGAGTTTTAAGTTCTGTGAGTGAATCAATGAAAGTAGCTGAAGATTTAATTGATTCTAAAAAGATAATACACAGTGCCATAATTCCTTCACCAGATAAAAATTTAATATCTTGTCTGTAATTTTATTTACATATATATAAATAAACTAAGAAAGAAGGTATAATTTATGCAAATTAATGACGTCATAGTTTACATTATGGCCATCTTCATGGTTCTAGGAGCTTTAGACAAAGTTATAGGAAACAAATTTGGTTTAGGCGAACAATTTGAAGAAGGCTTTATGGCAATGGGTGCATTAACATTAGCAATGGTTGGTGCTATATCTTTAGCCCCAGTACTTGCAAAAGTATTACAACCAGTTATTGTTCCAGTATTTAAAGCATTAGGTGCAGACCCTTCAATGTTTGCAACATCATTATTAGCTTGTGATATGGGTGGATATTCTTTAGCTAAAGAGATGGCAGCAAATCCACAAGTAGGTGAATTCGCTGGATTAATTTTAGGATCAATGATGGGACCTACAATTGTATTTACTATTCCAGTATCATTAGGAATTATTAGTAAAGATGATCATAAATTTTTAGCAAAAGGTGTTTTAGCTGGTATAGTTACAATTCCAATAGGATGTCTTATTGGTGGATTAGTAGCAGGTTTACCATTTATGTTAGTAATAAAGAACTTAGTTCCAATTATTTTGTTCGCAATAATTATAGCTATAGGTTTATATGCAATTCCAGAAAAAATGATTAAAGGATTCATCGGTTTCGGTAAATTTATAACTGCAGTTCTTACTATTGGTTTAGCTGCAATAGTTTTAGAGACTTTAACAGGTATTAAAGTTATTCCAGGAATGGCTCCACTTTCAGAAGGTATAACAACTGTTGGTAGCATTGCTATAATTTTAGCAGGGGCATATCCATTAGTTCATGTTATAACAAAAGTATTCTCTAAACCATTAATGAAAATTGGTGGATTATTAGGAATGAATGATATAGCTGCAGCAGGTATGATAGCTACATTAGCTAATAATATTCCAATGTTCGGTATGATGAAGGATATGGATGAAAGAGGAAAAGTTATCAACGTTGCATTTGCAGTAAGTGCTGCTTTCGTATTTGGAGATCACTTAGGATTTGCAGCTGGTGTTAATAAGAGTATGATAGCTGCAATGATCGTTGGTAAGTTAGTTGGTGGTATAACAGCTGTTATAGTTGCTATGTTAATGACTTCTAAAACTAAAAAAGAAGAAGCAAAATAGTTTATAAGTAGATATTAAGTATAAAGTACTTAAATATTTAAGTACTTTATCTTGAATAAATTAAAGAGTACATCTTATTTAAAGGAGAGATACAAATGCAAAATTTAGATGAAAAGATTATAGAACAAATCGTTAGAAAAATAATAACAGAACAAATGTCAAACTCAACTCAAACTCCAGCTTGCGATTTTGAAAAAGATGTTGATAAGAGCGGTATAATGTCTGTAAAATTAGACACAGTTAAACCAGAACCATTTGATACAGGAAAAGCAGGAGATAAGGTATATCTTAAAGATGTGGTAACTTTAGAAGAAAGTCCAAGATTAGGTTGCGGAATTATGGAAATGGATAAAACAAGCTTTGCATGGACTTTAAACTATGATGAGATTGATTATATTATAGAAGGAACATTAGAAATAGATATCGACGGAAGAAAAGTTGTAGCTAATAAAGGTGATATTATCTATATACCAAACGGATCTTCAATTAATTTCACAGTTCCAAACTTTGCTAGATTTATGTATGTAACATATCCAGCAAACTGGGCTGAACAAGCATAATTTAAAAAGTATCTTCTTAAATAGCAATTACTTAGTTTTGTTTAGGTAATTGCTATTTTTACATAAAAATTTAATAAAATTTTATTAAATGTAACCATATAGTAAAATGTATGTAATAAGTTTGTAACTATATGGTTTATTATTTTTTGTATAATATGTGTACAATATAAAAGAAAATAAATTTTTATGTTTAGGAGGGTAAAATTGAAAAGGAAAAGTGCAGTTTTTAAATCAATAAATATAATATTTTTATTTGGAATTTTAACTCTAGTTATATGTACAGGTATTATTGAAAAAGGCGTAATAATTAAATATATAAACAAAAATAAACAAGTGGCTAATGTCATAAGTACAAAGGACACAGATAATTTAAAAGCTAATAAAAAGATTTTAAATAACAACGAAGTTAAACAACAGGTTGTACATAAAGAAGTAAAAAAAGACCTTGAAACTGTAACTTTTACAGGAAATGCAGAACATATATTTTTTCATCCATTAATAGCTAATACCAAATTGGCTTTTGTTGGGGATTATCAAACTAAAAGTATGGATGATTGGTTTGTTACTGTAAAAGAATTTAATAAAGTTATAGAACAGTTATATAAAAATAATTATATTCTAATCAATATTAATTCAATATATGAACAAAAAAAAGAAAATGGAATAATAACAATGAAAAGAAAACCTATTAAAGTACCTAAGGGTAAAAAACCACTAATTATTTCTATAGATGATATGAATTATTATGGTTATATGATAGAACATGGTACAGTAGGTAAATTAATTATTGATAATGAAGGAAAGATAGCTTCATATACTCCTACAAAAGATAGAAAAGGAGAAGTTAGATATGATAATGCTATTGTTCCTATTTTAGATAAATTTGTACAAGAACATCCTGATTTTTCTTTAAATGGTGCAAAAGCTACTATAGCTTTAACTGGTTTTGAAGGAATTTTAGGATATAGAACACAACATGAAAATAAAAACTATGATTTAGAAGTTAATAAGGTTATTCCTGTAATAAAAAAATTAAAGGAAACTGGATGGAACTTTGCATCACATAGTTATGGACATCCTAACATAGCTCAAATTTCTTATAATAAATTAAAAAATGATACAGATAAATGGGAAAAAGAAGTTAAATCTCTTGTGGGAGATACATCAGTATTTATTTATCCTTATGGAGATGCAGTAAAATATAAAGATACTAAATTTCAATATTTAAAATCAAAAGGATTTAATATATTTTGTGCAGTAGGACCTACTTCATATGAAGAGTTAGTTAAGGACGTGGCGCAAACAGATAGAAGGCATGTGGATGGAGTATCATTAAGAAATCAAAGAAAAGAATTTTTAGATTTATATGATGCTAATAAAATATTAGATAAAGAAGGAAGAACTATAAGAAAAAATAAATAATATAATTTGAAGAGATTATTTTGCTAAGGTAGAATGGTCTCTTTATTTAATCAATATTTATCTTTCAAATGTTGATATATATTAAAACCAATAGTATGCTTATATATAAGAAAATAATATAAATTGGAGGGAAAAAATGAGTATCATTGACAGAATTGATAGTTATAGTAAGTATGAAAAAGAAGCCCAAATATATGATAAAAAGATACTAACTTATAAAGAGTTAAAATATAAATCAGATGCTTTAGCATGTTATTTAATTGAAAAGTATGAAAAGAATAAAAAACCTATATTAGTTTATGGGCATAAAGAGGAAGAAATGTTGATTTGTTTTTTGGCTTGTACTAAAGCAGGCTATCCATATGTACCAATAGATATAACATTTCCAGAAACAAGAGTTAAAGATGTTATAGAAAATTGTAATGCAGATTTGATTTTTCATATAGAAGATAGAGAAATAGAGCTACCTAAGACTATAGGAAAATTAGACAAGCAAGAAATAAATAATATTTTTAGCTTATATAATGGAAAAATTCCAGATAAAGATTTTGAAGTTAAGGGAGAAGAAATATATTATATATTATACACATCAGGAAGTACTGGAAAACCTAAAGGTGTTAAGATAACTTATAATTGTTTAGAAAATTTTTTGAACTGGTTTGAAAAAGAAGCTAACTTAGAAGATATTAGTTTAGACTATATGAATCAAGTATCTTATTCATTTGATGTTTCTGTAATAGGAATGTATATAGGGCTTTCACTAGGAAGAAGACTGTTCGTAATTGATAAAAAGATGATAGAAAATTTTCAAGAGTTATTTTTAAACTTAGGGCAGTCTAACATAGGTTTTATAGCAACTACTCCAGCCTTTATTCAAATGTGTTTAGTAGATGAAAAATTTAATGAAACTTTACTCCCAAATTTAAAAAAAGTTGTTGTTGCCGGTGAGGTACTAACTAAACAATTAGCAATGAAATTTTATGAACGATTTCCTAAAGTTAAACTTATTAATGGATATGGACCAACAGAATCTACAGTATTAGTCACATCTGTAGAGATAAGCAAAGAAATGATAGAATCAAAAGAGAGTCTACCAATAGGATATAGTGGGGAAAATATACATATAAAGATTTTAGATAAAATGGGCAAGGAAGTTACCGAAGGAGATATAGGAGAAATTGTTATATATGGTGATAGTGTAAGCACTGGATATTATAATAATGAAAGTATGACTAAAAAGGTGTTTTTTAATACAAAGCTAAATGGAACACAGAGAAGGGCATATAAAACTGGTGATCTAGGTTATAAAAAAAATCAGTTGTTTTATTATAAAGGAAGAGAGGACTTTCAAATTAAGTTAAATGGATTTAGAATAGAACTACAAGATATTGAAGAAAATTTATGTTCTATTGAATTTGTGGAAAACGCTGTCGTCATACCCGTAAAGAAAAATGAGAAGATTAATCATTTAACAGCTTTTATTACACTAAACAAAGATATGGAAGAAAGTGGGCTGAAATTAGCTAAAAAAGTTAAAGAAGAATTAAAAACTAAAATTCCTGAATATATGATTCCTAGACAGATAAAAGTTAAAGAAAGATTTGTATTAAATGTAAATGGCAAAATTGATAGAAAAGTACTTATGGAGGAATTAGGATGTTAACACCTTATGGAAATTTATTTTTCTTCTATATAATGGTTTTAGGATTAATTCCTGCAATAATTTTAGGTATATATGAAAAACGAATAAAGTATTATGGAACATTTTTAAGTGCAACGATGTTAATTCTATTTATTGGTAATAATAAAAAAGGTATAGTTTGTTTTGGATTATTTTACATAGGACAAGTTATTTTAATGAAACTATATTTATATATTGCAAGAAAAAATACTAGTATATGGATAATGAGAATTATGGTTTTATTATCTATCTTACCTTTAATATTAGTTAAATTTAATAGATTTATTACTCCTAAGACATTGGGATTTATAGGCATTTCATATATAACTTTTAGGACAGTCCAAATATTAATAGAAATTCATGATGGCTTAATTAAAGAAATGAATTTATTAGAATATACGTATTTTCTAATATTTTTTCCAAGTATATCTAGTGGACCTATAGATCGTTCAAGAGATTTTCAAAATAATATAAATAAAAAAATAAGTAGAAAAGAATATATAAATGAGTATTTACCTGTAGGAATCCATAAAATTTTAATGGGTATATTGTATAAGTTTGTAATAGCTACGTTAATATATAATTTATGGCTTAATAACATACCTAAAGTGGACATACTTACTAATGCTTCAAAAATTCATAGTTTTACTACTATATTAAATTATATGTATGCATATACATTATATTTATTCTTTGATTTTGCTGGATATAGTTTCTTAGCCATTGGAACTGGATACTTTTTGGGGGTAAAACTTCCAGAGAATTTTAATAAACCTTTTTTAAGTAAAGATATGAAAGAATTTTGGAATAGGTGGCATATGTCTCTATCATTCTGGTTTAGAGATTTTATTTATACAAGATTTGTAATGAGTAGTATGAGAAAAAAAAGATTTAAGAGTAGATACACATCTTCATATATAGGATATTTTTTAACTATGTTAACTATGGGGATATGGCATGGTATATATTTTTATTATATTATTTATGGTGTTTATGAAGGACTGATTTTAGCTGGTACAGATTATTTCCAAAGAAATAGTAAATTCTATAAAAAAAACAAAAAGAAAAAATGGTTTCAATATGTATCAATGTTTATAACATTTCATTTAGTATGTTTTGGAATGTTATTATTTTCAGGATACTTATTTAATAAATAATGGAGGTATTGAAAATGGAAGAAAAAATAATGCAAATTTTAGTTGATTTATGTGGTGATGATGAAATTTTAGAGGATAGAGGTATTGATTTATTTGATGCAGGATTACTAGATTCATTAGGAACAATTGAATTATTATTAGAAATAGAATCACAATTAGGAGTAGTTATTCAACCAACAGAGATAGTAAGGGAACATATCTTAACCCCTAACAAAATTATAGAAACAGTGTCAAAGAGGCTATAAGTATATGAAAAAATTAGGTCAAATATGTATTGCCTTAGTTATACTACTTATATTCACAGTGGAATTAAATAATATATTGCAGAAAAAAATAGAAAAATATTATAATGATAGTATTTCTGTTTTATATAATAATGATGTTAAAAATATGGGAGTAATTCTGCAAAGAGAGGCGATTAAAAGAGGAAAATTAATGTTTTATGGATCTTCAGAGTTAGGAGCACACATAGAGCAAAATCCTAAAAGTTTTTTCCCAAATGATAAGATAAATAAAGTAGTTAATCCTGTAGGAAGAGGATTTGTTCAAGAGTTGCAACATGCAATAAATTTTGGAGCAGTATCGCAGAATTTAAAAAATAGTAGGCCAGTATTTTTCATTTCTATGACATGGTTTATGGAGGATATAGGGAACAAAGGGGTAACCCCAGAACATTTCCTTATGAATTTTTCAGAACTACAATTTTTAGAAGCTATGGAGAATAAAAATCTTAGTAAAGAGTTAAAGAAAAATATATGTAGTAGGGTTGGATCACTCGTTAAGAAAGATAAAAATTATAAAGATGTTAGTATGTATTGTAAATTATATAATAGTAATAATATGTTAACGAAAATTGGATTTTATATGCTTAAACCTTATTTTGCATTAGATAAACTAATTTTAAAAACAAAAGATAATATTCAAGCGTATAACTTAATAAAACGTACTCCAAGGAACAACTTTAATATTAATAATCCAAAAAAAATTAATTGGAAAGATGAATATATTAAGGCAATAGCACAGGGAAAAGAAGAAAGTAAAAATAACCAATTTAATATGCAAGATTATTGTTTTGAAAAATTTTATAAAAATTATATTCCGAAGATTAAACATCTTGTTAAACAGATGGATCCATTGAATTCTATAGAATATAATGATCTAGATATATTATTAAAAACCTGTAAAGAATCAAAAATAAAGCCTTTATTTATCATTATTCCTGTTAATGGGGTATGGTATGATTACTTAGGACTTCCTAAGGAGAAAAGATATAGTTTTTATGATAAGGTAGAAAAGATCATAAATAATGCAGGATTTGATACCTTAGATTTTAGACAAAAGGAATATGAGAAATATTTTATGATAGATGGTGTACATTTAGGGTGGAAAGGATGGCTAAATACTAATGAAGCAATTGCAAATTATTTTAAAAAAAATTAGAGAAAATAATATATTAAACATAGTATTTTATAGTTGTATTTTAATAAGTACCCTTTTAGTTACATGTTTTATATCAACAGGTGGTTACACATATGTTTATGGACAATTTTAATTAAATTTAAAAAAATTTCTTATAAAACCTATCTCTTATATTAGGGGATAGGTTTTTTTTGTGATATAATATTTTGGAATTAAAAGAAGGTTATTTAAAAACGTAGGAGGAAAAATATGTATAAGTTAATTGCTTTAGATTTAGATGGAACTTTACTTAGAAATGATAAAACTGTTTCTGAGAATAATATAGAAATGATAAAAAAAGCTAGAGAAAAAGGTGTTAAAGTAGTTTTGTGTACGGGGAGACCTATAGATGGAGTTAAATGGTTAATAGATTTATTAGATTTAAAAAATGAAGATGACTATACAGTATGTTATAACGGAGCTATAGTTAAAAATAATACATCAGGAGATATTATTTTTGACCAGCCTTTAAGAATGAATGATTTTAAAGAATTATATAAATTAAGTAAAGAGTTAAAGGTAAATATTCACGCATTAACTAATGAAGCAGTTGTTACACCTAAAAATAGTAAATATACCAAGTTAGAAGCTGAATTAAATGGAATTACTATAAAGGAAATACCTATAGATAAATTAGCTGAGAATACAGATATTATTAAAGTAATGTATGTAGATGAACCAGAGTACTTAAAAGAAATTATAAAAAAAGTAAAAGATAAAGGACTAGGAGAAAAATACACATTAGTTCAAAGTGCACCATTTTTCTTTGAATTTCTTAAGTATGGAATAAATAAATGGACAGCAGTTAAGGTATTAGGAGAAGAATTAGGAATCAAAGAAGAAGAGATTATATGTGTAGGAGATGCCGGCAATGATTATCATATGATCAAAAATGCTGGATTAGGTGTAGCGATGGAAAATGGATTTAAAGAAGTAAAAGAAATAGCAGATTATATTACATCAACTAATGAAGAAGATGGGGTTGGGAAAGTTATTCAAAAGTTTATATTAAATAAATAATAAGTTAAATAAAGAATAAAAAAGATTACTTTTAAGCAAAATAAAAGTAATCTTTTTTAGTTTTATTAAATTTATTTGGATGTGAGTATATGAAAGAGTATTTAACAGACTTTCAAATATGTTTTTTAGTGTTTTGTATGACTATTGGATATGAAGTAATAACATTGCCAAAGGACTTAGTTGAATATATGGGAACTAGTGCTTGGATAGGAATTATTATTTTAACTATATTAATGGGGATATTTGCTTTTTTTGTGATTAAATTAAATACTGTTTTTTTAGAAAAAAATTTTTGTGAATATATAACTATTCTTACAGGAAAAAAATGGACAAAAATAATAGAGATTATTTATTTTGGATTATTTCTAGTTATATATGTAAATATACCTAAATTTTATTCTAATACTTTAAAACTTATAGTGTATCCTAGGACTCCTATATGGGTATTAGAATTAGCATTATATTTACTTTGTTATTATGGAATATGTAAGGGATTAAAGGGAATAGCAAGAATATGTGAAATTTATGGCGTTTTACAAATAATATTAATGACTTTAATTTTAAGTACTACATTATTGGAAGGGGATCCTATAAATTTATTTCCGTTATTTAATTTTTATAATCCAAAAGAATTTTTTAAAGGAATGATATATAATTTAATTTCTTTTGTAGGAATAGAAGCGATATGTTTGACTACATTTAGTAAAAAAAATAAAAAAAGTTGTAAATATACCTTAATAATTATTGGAATTATTGGGCTAATGTATATTCTTACAGTACAAACTTGTCTTGCTGTTTTGGGTCAAGAAGAAGTCATAAAATATTCAAATGTAGTTTTAACCACATTAAGAACTATAAGTATTACTATGTTAGATATAATAACAAGATTGGATGGTATATTTATTATTATATGGAATATAGGCGTTGTTAGTGGTGAATTAATAGTGGCATACGGTACAGTGCATTTTTTGTATTATATTTTAAATAAGAAAATAGCAAAGAATAAACTAGGATTGATAATAACAATAGGATGTTTTATATATTCATTTTTCTCAAATTTTTTAATAGAACAGAAGATTATTGTTATGTATACTATATTCGTTTTCAGTATTTTTACAACAGCATTAATTCCAACTATATTATTTATTTTGATGAAGGTGAAGGGATATGATAAAAAATCATAAAGGTATAATTGTATTATTTTTATGTTTTACTCTTATTCTAAATGGGTGCTGGGATTATAGAGATATAAATAGTAGAAATATAATAATTTCTTTAGGTATAGATAAAGAAAAGGATAATGTTATATTTGCGGGGGAAATTGTTAAAAGTAACTATGAGGCAGCTAAAGGTGAAGAAGGGGGGAATAAAGGCACTTCTATTTATTGTTATGAAGCTAAAGGTGCTAATTTTGAAGAAGCCAGATGGGACTATGATAGACAAACTCCATTTCAAGAATTTTTTGGTGGCATAAGGAGTGTAGTATATTCTGAAGAATATGCAAGAAAAGAAGGAATTCAAACTTATCTTAATCGTTTTAATTTATCTTACGATTATAGAAAATCTATTTTGATGGCTGTAAGTGAAGAAAGATGTTCTGATTTATTTAAGAAAAAGTTAAAAAATGATATTTCAGTAGGAGTAAGTATAGATGATACAATGTTATACTTAAAAGAAGATGGTAAGGCTCTATATATTACAGTAGGGGATGTACTAACCAACTTATCTCTTACAACAATAGGATCTTTATTGCCATATATAAAAATTATAGATGGTTCGGTAAATTTTATTGGATATGGAATATTTAATGAAGAGGGTAGGATGGTAGGAACAATATTAGGAAAAGATAATATTGGATTACTCTATTTATTAGGAAAAGATCCTAGTATAAGGACAGTTATGCCAAGACCAGGAAATCCTGAAAATCAAATATCTTATGAAGTTGGTATAAAAAAAAGAAAGATAAAAACTAGATATGAAAATGGAACACCTATTATAGATATAGATCTAAAACTTGTTAGTAGTATAAAGTATCAATACTATAGAGAAGAATTAGATGTAAAAATGCTAGATAGAATAAGACAACATATGGAGCTAGATGCTAAATATGAGATTGAAAAAGTTTTAAAAAAGTCACAGGAAGAATATAGAATTGATTTTTTAAACTTTGGAAAATATTTTAAAGGACAAAATTATAACATATACAAAAATATAGACTGGAAAAAGGAATATCCTAAAGCAAAAATTAATGTAAATGTAAAAATGAAAATTAATGATATTAATCTAAAAGATCCTAATTCTAAAGTTAAAAATTAGAAAGGGGGAGAGTGAAATTTATCCTAAAAAAGATAATGTAAAATATGAAAGGATATTTGAAGAATTAAGTCAAAATGGTGTAGGAATAAATATAAGAGAAATAAATAAAGAGCTAAAAAATTTTTTTGTCTTATACATTTCACAATTAAGTGATCATAATGCATTATCCGAGTATATTATAAAACCTATTATTCAATCTAGAAGAGAAGAAATTAATATAAATGAAATTTATAAATCTATTATATTAGTACACGATTTAAAAAAAGACAATAATGAAAATTTAATAATAGATTATGTACTTAAGGGTTTTTCGGTAATAATAAATCCTATGGAAGAGGAGTATATAGTATGCAATACAAAAGAAATTCAAAAAAGAGCTATAGAATCTCCTCAGCTTCAAGATGGATTACGAGTACCAAAAGATAGTTTTACAGAAAATATGGATACTAATTTATCACTTATAAGATACAGAATAAAAGATTCTAATTTAAGAATTAAGCATTTTGAAATTGGAATTAGAACTAAAACTAGTGTGAGTTTAATTTATTTACAAGATGTAGCAAATGATAAAATTATTGAAATAACAGAAAAAAAATTAAACAGTATAGAGGTAGATGGAGTTTTAGAAGGAGGATATTTACAAAAATTTTTTAAGAATAAAGATCTTGAGTTTTTTCCACAAACCAGTTTAGCAGAAAGATCAGATAAAGCTAGTGCGTCAATTTTAACTGGAGCGGCTTGCGTTTTAGTTGAAGGTAGTGGGCTTGCGCTAATAATTCCATCTACAATAGGTGCGTTTATTGATTCTGGAGATGATCATTATGAACCATATTATATATCAGTTTTTAATAAACTACTTAGGATAGGATGTATTATGCTTACATTGACAGCAGCACCATTATACGTGGCTATCGTTGCATATAATTCAGATGTAATACCTTTTAAGTATATATTGACATTGTCGTATTCAAGAAATTTTGTTCCAGTAAATGCATTTTTAGAAGCGTTTATCATGGAGATTATTAGTAAAATACTAGTAGAATCAAGTATTAGATTTCCTAAAAAAATAGGACCAGCAATAGGTATAGTTGGGGCTATAGTTATAGGTCAGGCGGCGGTTTCTGCAGGACTTGTAAGTCCATTAATGGTAATTATAGTAGCATTATCTACCATGGCATCCTTTGTTGTACCTGATTATAGCTTAATGGATTCCATTAATCTTTTAAAATTTATTATACTCATAATAACAGGAATGTTAGGATTATATGGTTTTATAATAGCATGTAGTTTTATAATTTTAGCTTTAGTTTCACATAATAATTTTTCAATACCATATGGTTCACCTTTTGCACCATTTAATTGGATAGATTTTAAGGACTTTTTCTTGAGTAGTATTAAGATGGATAAATATAGAAGATTGTATATAAAACCTAAAAATAAACGGAGAACAAAATAAAATTAAAAATCAAGTTAGCACTAAATTTATATATTTATAGTGAATTTAGTGCAATTTTTATTTTTAAAATTGTATACATATGCTCTTCATGTTATGATTAATAAAGGCTTTGTAATTTAAGCTATAAGTTAATAATAGTTATGAAAATTATCAGATTCAGTATAAAGGAGTTAGTAAAATAATGAAAAGTATTTTTTTAGATACAGAAACTACAGGATTAAGGCCAGGTCAAATTGCGCAACTTACTTATTTAGTTGAAGAAGATAAACAATTAGTTGGAATGAAAAATTATTTTTTTTCTGTTGAAAATATGGAATCAGAGGCAGAGAAAGTTCATGGATTTAGTAAAGAAAAATTAGAGATGTTATCAGAAGGATTTACATTTCAAGATTTAGTAGAAGAAATCCAAGAAGACTTTGAGGATGGTATTATAATTGCTCATAATGTTGGGTTCGATAAGAAATTTATAGATACAGAATTCCAAAGATGTTTTCTTTTACCTGGGTATTCTAAAGAATTTTGTACTATGAATTATTTTAAAAATATAACTAAAATACCAAGTAAAAATGGAGCAGGTTTTAAAAATCCTAGGTTAGAAGAAGTTGTTGATTTCTATAAAATTGATAAGAAATTAATTTTAAATAAAACGAAAATGTTATATGGATGTGATGATATAGATTTTCATGATGCTAGATATGACGTAATGGCAATGTATATGTGTTGTTTAAAATCTAAAAATAGGGAAGTAGTTACTTCACCATTTTGGGATGAACCTTTAGAAATATTTAAATAGGAGTTAGTCGGTGATTTTAATGAAAACTTTAATTTTAGCAGAAAAACCTTCCGTAGGAAGAAATATAGCGGAAGCGTTAAATTGTAAGAAAAAAGGTGATGGGTATTTAGAGGGAGAAAGTTATATTATAACTTGGGCCTTTGGTCACCTTTTAACATTATATGATTGTAAAGATTATGATGAAAAATTAGCATTATGGAGTTTTGATAATTTTCCGTATATACCAGAGGAATTTAAATACAAAATAAAAAATGATTCAAAAGTAAGAAATAAAGTAGATGCAGGTGCACAAAAACAATTAGGAGTTATAAAGAAATTAGTAGAAAGAGAAGATGTGGAAAGGGTTATTTCAGCCACAGACTTTGATAGAGAAGGAGAAACTATAGCACTTTTAATATTTAACTATATAAAAGTAAAAAAACCTATATATAGAATATTAATTAATGAGTGGACTCCCGATGAAATAAAAAGAGGGTTAGAAAATTTAAAGAAAAATGAAGAAATGAAATTATTACAAGATGCGGGTATGAGCAGACAAATAACAGATTGGGTTATAGGTATTAATTTTACGTCTATGGCTACATTAAAATATTGTAGAGGAAAAGGTAATTTACTTAACATAGGTAGAGTATTACTTCCTACTTTAAAAATGATATATGATAGAGATATGAAAATCAAGAATTTTAAAGTAGAACAATTTTTTGAGTTATATGCAGATTTTGGAGCTAAAAATGGAGAATATAAAGGAAAATTTTTTCATAATAAACTAGATAAATTTCCTAAAAAAGAAAGTGTTGAGAGATTAAAAAAAGAGCTTAAAGATAGAGAAGGACAGATTACAGAAAAAAAGATAGAATTAAAAAAAGAATATCCTGCAGCGCTTTTTAATTTAACAAATCTTCAAGGATATATTACAAGTAAATATAAGGGGTGGACTGCTGATAAAGTTTTAAAGGTTGCTCAAAGTTTATATGAAAAAAAGTTTATAACTTATCCAAGAACATCCAGTACGGCTTTAGAAGAAAGCTTAAAGGATAAGGCAGAGAAGGTTTTGAATTCTGTTAAACGAGGATTAGCTTTTGAGGATGAAATAAAATTTTCTGTTACTAAAAAAGTATTTAATAATGCAAAAGTAGAAAGTCATAGTGCTATAATACCTACATATATTACTCCAAAATCTTTAAGTGAAGATGAAGTTAAAGTTTATAAGGCTATAAAAAATAGATTTATTTCTCAGTTTATGGAACCAGCAGAATTTGAACATACAGAGATAATTACTACAATTCAAGGTGACAAATTTGATAGATTATTTTCAACAAAAGGTAAAATTCTAAAAAAACAAGGGTGGTTAAAGCTTGATGGTGTTGATAAAAAGGATGAGTTATTGCCTAGCGTTGAAAAGGGAGAAAAAGTTGATGTTTTAGAACTTAAAATAAAAAGTAAAAAAACTAAACCACCAGCGCATCATACAGAGAAAACATTACTTAAAGCTATGGAGACTTGTGGAAAAAATAATGACAGTAATGATGATGATAAGGAAGAAACTTCATTAGAAGTTTTGAGTGGATATTCTATTGGTACAGCTGCAACTAGGGCTGAAATAATAAATAAATTAAAATATGCTGGATATGTGGAACCTAAAGGAAAATCACTTTTAATTACAGAAAGAGGACTTAGATTAATACATTCTTTCCCAGTAAAAGAACTTTTAGATACAGATTATACCGGAAGAATGGAAAAGGCACTGGCGGATATGGAAAGGGGTTCTATGGGTAAAGATGTATTTTTAAAATATATATTTAAATTTACACGTAGTGGAGTAGAACGAATAAAAAGAGGACCTAGGGTAATTATTTGTGATAGTAGAGAAAATCAGAAAGAAGAAACTAAAATAAATTAATATTTATAAAACAATACTTTTATGCTTTTTAGTATAAGTTTAAAGGTATTGTTTTTTTTTAGAGAAGAAGTCGTTGCTTTTTTACAATTAAAAATATTTAATATATAATAGAATTGTGATATTATAATAAGTTTAATATTAAGTTATTTCAATGAAATGTGTTTTAAAATAGTATATTTTGGTTAATTTGATATAAGGAGATTGTTTAAGAATTAATAGTTTGGGAGGAAAATATGAATGAAGTAGAATTTTTTCTAAGTCTATTAGATAATAAGGGTGCAGATGAGGTTTTGAAAATTTTAGGTGATAATACTAAGAAAAGAGATTTATCTTTTAAAAAGTTTAAGATAAAGAATTGTATTAATAATCCAGGAATATATAATAAAAAACATAAAGTAACACCTTTTTACATGATTCTAAAAAGATATGAAATAGAGAAATTAGGGGCCTTAAAAAAGAAAGAATTTTTTTATTTTTTAAGTAACTGTGAAAAAAACGAAGGTATAAAGGAATATCAAAAATTTGCTAATGCATTATGTTTTTATCCAGAAGAAACTAAAAAAATGCTACCTAAATTAATTGAAAATTATAAATTGTATAATGAAATTTTTATAAAAAGAGAATGTGATTGTAATGAAGATGAAATTAGGGAGTATTATAGTAAAATAAATCCTTTTGTACAAGAAGATTTATATGAAGTATTTATTACATATTGTGAAGAAGAATTAGATGGATTTAATATTGAAGAATATCATGAATTGTATAAAGAAATTAAAGAGTGGGGTTTAAGTGATTTAAGTAATAAAATAAAAGATAAATCTAAGAAATATCCAGTTTATTTAATTCAATATTTATATTTAAAAAATAATCAACATGAAACAAATAAAATAAAAAATGGTTTAATCATGGAAATAATAGATGGATACATTCAAGAAAAACAAAGAAATTTTACATCTATAATGGATGATGTGGAACTAAAACACAGAGAACTAAGAAAAAAAATAGAAAATTATGAATCTAACTTATATAATATAAAAAATAAAGTGAAAATTTTAAATACCAGAAATGAAGAATTACAGCATGATATACAAGAAAACAGAAAAGATAGTATAACTGAATTTCAATCCATAGAAAAAGAAAATTTAAAGCTAAAAAAAGAAATTGAAAGTTTAAAAGAAAGAATAACAAAATTAGATGTATATAATAATTGTGCTTTTAGAACTAATACGGAAGAGAAAATTTTTGCTGTAGTATATTCAATAAAAGAAGGAATATTTAAAAATATTTTTCCAGAAATGATATTTTTAGATGGAAATAGTATAGATAAAGAACTAAAAGAAAAAGACCTTTCACTTATAAACAAAATATATATTCAAAGACATGGATTAAATAATGACATTATAAATAAAGTTAAAGAGTTTGCAAAAAAATATGATATTCAATGTAATATTTTTATGGCATGTAATGAAAAAGAATTAATAGAGCAACTAGTTAAAGAAAAGATAAATATAGGGGGGGATAAATATGAGTATAAATCAATGTGATAAAAGAGAACTATTGGAATGCAATGAAGAATGTTATTTATTAGGAATATTAGCAACAGAACAAGAAACATACCCAACTATAGGGGATACACAAGACGCAGTAGCTATAATGCGAAATAGTGATTTCAATAATATAATTTTTTATATAAAATCTTTAACTTATGAGCCTACCCCTATAAGTTATTCTTTAAATTCTGTTATGCAATCTGATTATTATGTTGGAATTGATGTGTATCAGTCACAATCAATTTTTGATAGTTCTTATAGATTAACCTCCGATATTAATAAAAAGATTTCAATGGTTAGGCAAAAATTTGAAAATAAATTAATATTGTTCAAGCCCAAAATAAATATAAAAGAAGTAACTGAAAAAATTTATAAAAATTTAGATGTTATAGCCACAGAGGATTATGTAGGATTAAATTTAAATATGGAATTTATGTATGTGCCAAGGATAGATATAAGTAATGGGGAGTTTGAAAAAAGATTATTAAACGAGGAATATATAATATTAAAAGATTATAGTCATTATATGGTTACTTCTCCAGAGTATATTTTATGTGGAGAATATTTATATACTAATTTTACAAAATGGAAAAGAGTAGAGAATAAAAATAAATTATGGCGCCATATGGGAAACAATATAAAAAAAATAAAGTTGGATTTTAAAAATAAAGATGTACGTAAAAAATTTATAATTGGAACAAAAAATCTTGAGTTTGCAGAGAGAATATATTTAGAAAATGATATTGTTGAAAAACTTAAAGATAAATTTGAAATAGTTATGAATACGGTTCAGTTCAATTTTGAGAAAATAGAAAACAAATCTATAGAAACTCAAGAAAAGGAAAGTTTTATAGATTCAGCAGAAAATACAGAGGAAATAGAAAGAATTAATAAGACTCAGGAGGATAATACGGAATTAAAATTTTTACAATGTTTAAAAGAATATACTATAGAAAATGAACTTTGTTATGATGAAAAAGATTTATATAACTTTCATTTAAGTGTTAAAACAAATCCCTTAACTATAATTGCGGGCATGAGTGGAACAGGAAAAACTAGACTTGCTTCTGCCTATGCCAAAATTTTAGGAGTTGAGGAATCAGAAGATACACTGTTGATTCTGCCAGTTAGTCCATCTTATACTGAGCCAGGAGATATATTGGGATATTTAAATAATATAAATAAAATGTACATGCCTTCAGAAACTGGACTTGTAGATTTACTTGTTCATGCTCAAAACAACCCTTATAAAATGCATATGGTAATTTTTGATGAAATGAATTTATCACAAATAGAACATTGGTTTGCTCCATTTATATCAGTATTAGAACTTGAGGGTGAGGAAAGAAAAATTAAGTTATATGCTGAAAATGTAATATGTGACAATAAAGATAAGTATCCAAGATATATACATTTAAGAAATAACATTATTTTTGTAGGAACTGTTAATATGGATGAAACTACTAGGGATTTTTCGGATAGACTTTTGGATCGTGCTAATATAGTAGTACCCCAAAAAAGAACATTTATTTCTTTAAAAATACAGAAAGAAGAAAACAAGGATAGAAAGATAATTAGGACTTTTAGAAATAAATATAGTTTTTCACAATATAAAACATGGATTAATAATGAAAAGACACCTTTGGAAGCATATAAAGATGAAGAACTTAAATTTTTGGATGATTTACATGAGTTAATTCAAAAGTATGATTATCAAAAAGGGGTCTCTTTTAGGATATTTAATAGAATCGGATCTTATTTGAATAATATTCCTAAAATCAATGAAGATGAGTACTTGATTTCTAGAGAAGATGCTTTTGATATTCAAATTAAGCAAAGATTGCTTACTAAAATTAGAGGAAGTGAAAAACAATTTGAAAGGTTAATAGGCATACTTAAAGAAATGGAGGGGGAACCTTTAAATAGCGAACTATATAATTTCTTTAATAGTGCAGAAGCGCAAAAGATAAGTCATTTTAGACTTACTAAAAAAGAAATATGTAGAAAAGCTAAGGAGTTAAGTATGTATGGATATACAAGCTAATATTATCTTGGAAATAGAAAATAAAGCTAAAAATGAAAATAAAAAAAAGATATTTTCACTTAATAATAATTTTAATGTAAATACTGAGAAAGAATTATTTTACTTTTATGAATATGAAAGTATTAATATATGTTTAGAGAGCAATGATAAAGATGCATATCTTAAATTGTACGAGATAGATGAGGAAGTAAAGAAACTTAAAGTTGGAGAGATATATCAATTATCATCTATAAATACAACTGATAAAATGTTGGTTCCTGGAAATTATGTACTAAAAGTAAAAACTATTAATAATAGTTTTGAAACATATTTTACGGTTAGACCTTCTGCAATGTCTTGGGAAGGATTAACTAACATGAGAGTATATTTAGAAAGTATTTTAAAAGGACTCTCTCATGATGTGTATAAAAATAAGAATATAGTAACTAATGATTCAAAAAATAGTGATTGGGGTTTTTTAGAATTTTATAAATATATTGAAGAAAATTATAAGAATTTAGATAGTATTTTATTGAATATATTTAGAGATCCCATAAGAGAGGTTACTAAAAAATATAGTGAGAGAGACTATTCTAATAAAGTAGATTTAAAATCTCAACGCTGGTTGGTTAATAAAGGAATGAGTTTAAATAGTAATACCTATAATCCAACAAAGTTTTATGAAAAACATACTGATTTTACTAAAGATAATTATGAAAATAAATGGCTAAAAAAGATATTAAGTGACATGTTTTTAGAAATGAAAAATATTGAAAATTATTACTATAATTTATTATGTAAAGTTTTAAGAGAAGAGCAAACATTGTGTGAAAAAAGAAGCTTTTTAGAAGAAAAAGATAAAAATAGATTTAAAAGTGAACTTTTTAGCAAGGGTTTTATGAAAGATAGAATTAGAGATTTAAAAGAGATTGATAGAACATTATTAAAAATAGATAAACGAAAAAAAAACCTAAATTATTATTTAAGTAATATAACTAAACTAAGGGATAAACTCGCATACTATATAAATGATACATGGCTTAAAGAAATTAATGGATATAAAGAAATTATAAAACCATCTTTTAAAGTTATGAAGGATAGAAGATATTCAGAGGTATATCATTTTTATGAAGCGTTATTTGAGTTACAGGATAAAGGAAATAGTATAAGTAAATTTCCATATAAAAATACACCTAAGCTATTTGAATATTATGTTTTTTTAACTATAAAACAAATTATAGAAGATTTTGGTTTTAGATGGATGAAAGGTTGGCTTATGGACAAAGATGAAACTTTTAATTGTTTTAATGAGTTACCTAAGAATACTAAAATAACATTAGAAAAAGATAATTATACAGTTTCTATACAATATGAAAAGAGGATAGAGAAAAATCCAACAGATTTAAATAATTATGAACTTATATCCAATGCTTATCATAGATCACCTGATATAATTGTTTCAATATTTAAGGATAGTATATTTCTTGAATCTTTTATAGTAGAAGTTAAGTGTAGAAAATTTTCATATATATATAATGAATATGCACAGACAGACACCATAGAGCAAGTTAGAGATTATTTAACAGTAAGTATATATGATAAGATAACAAAACGAGTTAAAAGAAATTGTATTAATAGAGTTATAATTGTTTATCCAATGCAAGATGTGAATTCAAAAATACAACATGAATTTTATGATATTAATTTTATAGGGATTAAACCTTCTATAGATTGTAAAAAAAGCCAAGGATATATGGAACTTAAAAATCAAGTTAATGAAATTATGTCTTTTTATAATTTATAAATATAAAGAAAAAAGTGTATGGGATTTCCTATACACTTTAATTTTTTGAATAAACTTCCTCAATATATAAGTCTTCAATATATAATTCTGTGGTTTTACTTAGATCGATAAATTGTTCATCTACTAAAATGAGAGGTCGTGATATATCATATATATTTGTCTTAATTATTTTACCTATATGCCCTGTATTTAGAACTATAAGTTCCCCAGTAAAATAATCTCCTACTTTTTCAATAAATGTTGTTAAATAGATAGGATCTAGTTTATTTATATATTCTTTTTGTAAAACTTCTAGTGCTTTAAAAGGAGATACTTTATTAGAATAAGATTTATTGGAAGTCATGGCATCGAATATATCTACAATGCTTATAATTTTAGCTAAATTAGTTATCTTATCATTTTTTATACCTAGTGGATAACCTGAACCATCTATTCTTTCGTGATGCATCAGTACAGCATTAGAAACAAGAGGAGATATATATGGTAAATCTTTTAATAAATCATATCCTAAAACAGGATGTTTTTTTACTATTTCAAATTCTTCTTTTGTTAATTTTGCTGGTTTATTTAATATTTTAGGATCTATTTTTGTTTTCCCAATGTCATGTAAAAGACCAGCATGACTTAATAAAGTTATTTCTCTATCAGAAAAATTTAGCCATCTACCTAAAATAGACGCAAGTACAGCAACATTGGCAGAGTGTCTAACCAAATATTCATCAATTTCTCTTTCATTAGTTATGGTTTTTAATGCATATGTGTAATCATTAACTTCTTCTAATATATTAGAGGATATTTCTTTTATATTATTTAATTTTGGTTTTGTATTTATGGTAATATAACTTAACATTTGATCAACATTTGACGAAATATCTTCAAAAACTTGTTCTACTTTTTCTAATTTTTTTGTAGATATTTCTTTAGCACAAATTTCTAAGGCATTAGGAACAGAGTGCTTATAAATTTCAATTTTCCCGAAAGGAAAAATATATTGAATTTTTTTTATTAATTTATTGTTTAATTTTAAGTCTTTAGTAATAAGTTTTGCTTTTTCATTAAAAATATCTTTAGCTACTATCATTCCTTCTTGTAAATCCTTAGTTTTAACTAAAACCCATTCTTTAGAATTCATGAATTTCCTCCTTGAATGTATGTAAAAATATTTTCCATATAATATATAATATATGTTGAAACGGTAAAGATTCTAAAAATTTATAAAAAAAAGAAAATTTATACATATTAATTATATCAAATTTATCTAGAAAATAAATAAAATTTCAAGAAAAAATATTAAATGTTAAAATTAGTTAAGTTGAAGGACAAAATTATTTAGAATATAATAACTATAATAAGTAAAATATTTGGGGGGATAATTTGTGAATATAACTTTGTTAAGCCAAAATGAACAATATGATAATAATTCTTTTATTATTCCAGTTTTTAAGAATGGAAATAATGCACATCTAACAGAAGAATTTAAGGGAGTAGTAAATGATTTATTAAGAAATAAAAAATTTAAGGGAGATTTGGAAGAAATATTTATCTTAAATTTCATTAAAAAAGGTAAGTTTAACACTATTTTATTTTTAGGAATGGGTAATGAAAATGAACTAGAGAGTGAAAGCATTAGAAGGGGAATATCAAAAGCGGTAAAAAAGGCTATAGAATTAAAATTATCAGAACTTAATATTTTATTATTTAATAATATAAATTTATCTTATAAAAGAATTGTTGAATTAATAGTAGAATCTTCTATTTTAAGTAAATATACTTTTGACAAATATAAGACTGATAAAAAAGTATTTGAAATTAGTAAAATAAATTTATTACAAGAAGGTTTAGATGAGAATATTAAAAAATGTATTAAGGATGGAATTGAAGAAGCAAAAATATTAGCTGAAACTACCATAGTGGCTAGAGAACTTATAAATGAACCCTCAAATAAATTAGACCCGAGTAAATTAGCTGAAAATGCTAAAAGGGCTGGAGAACAATATGGATTTGAAACTGATATATTAAATAGAGAACAAATTAGAGAGCTTAACATGGAGGCGTTTTTATCTGTAGCTCAGGGGGCAATTAATGAGCCTAAATTAATCGTAATGAGATATTTTGGTGATAATGATAATAAAGAAATCCTAGGATATGTAGGTAAAGGATTAACTTATGATAGTGGTGGATATTCTTTGAAACCATCTAGTTCTATGGAAACTATGAAATCAGATATGGCAGGTGGAGCAGCGGTAATAGGAGCTATTAGTGCCATTGCAAAAAGAAAACTTAAAATAAATATAGTTGCAGTTATAGCAGCTTGTGAAAATTTACTTTCAGATAAAGCGTATAAACCAGGGGATATTATAAATTCAATGGGAAGAAAAACTGTAGAGGTTGTTAATACAGATGCTGAAGGAAGATTGACTTTAATAGATGCTGTTTATTATACTATTCATAAAGAAAAGGTTACTCAAATTCTTGATATTGCAACTTTAACTGGTGCTGTATATTCTGCATTGGGCAGAGTATGTACGGGAGTTATAACAAATCAAGAAAAATTTTTGGATAAACTAAAAAATGCATCGGATTTATCAGGAGAAAAAATATGGGAATTACCTGTATTTAAAGAATATAAGCAACAACTAAAATCGGATGTAGCGGATTTAAAAAATTCAGGGTCAAAAGGAGCCGGTACTATAGTAGCGGGATTATTTATAGGTGAATTTATAGATAATATTCCATGGCTGCATATGGATATAGCAGGAACCTCTTGGAGTGATGATAGTAAGTATTATTATTCCAAAGGAGCAACAGGTGTTGGAGTTCGAACACTGTACTATTTAGCTAAATTAATGAGTGAAGAGAATATTTAAAGTGTACTAATAAAGAATGTATAAAATTTAACAAATAACTAATATAGTTGGTTGATTTCTGTCTATATAAACATTATACTAGAATTGTGGCAATATTAATTAAATTGTAACTTTATCTTAATTCTAACGGTGAAAGGGGGTACCTAAAAGCGATTTTAGGGAAATATTATGGAATTAAATAAAAAAATTGATGAGATGAGAGAACAAATTATTCAAACAACTCAGGAGTCTATAAGAATCAAAAGTGTTGCAGATGAATCACAGGCTAAAGATGGTATGCCTTTTGGTGAAGGACCAGTAAAAGCTTTAGAACATGTATTAGAAGTTTCAAAAAAATTAGGCTTTAAAACAGTAAATGTAGATAACTATGTTGGATATGCAGAGTTTGGTACTGGTGAAGAATATATAACTGCACTTGGACATGTAGATGTAGTACCAGAGGGAGATGGATGGATTCATCCGCCATATGCAGCCGAAATACATGATGGAAAATTATATGGAAGAGGTGCTTTAGATGATAAAGGACCTATAATAGCAACATTATATGGTGCTAAGGCTATTATGGATTTAGGATTACCGATATCAAAAAGAATTAGAATTATATTTGGTACAAGTGAAGAAATTGGTAGTGATGAGTTAGAACGTTATTTAAAAAAAGAAAAACCTCCTGTTCTAGGATTCACTCCAGATGCTGAATATCCAATAATAAATGGAGAAAAAGGAATTGTTGATTTAGACTTAGTTAAATGTTTTAAGGAAAAACAAAATGGAGATGTAATTCTTAAACACATTAAAGGTGGTCAAGCAGGTAATGTAGTTGCAGATTATTGTGAAGCTTTAATAGAAACTAACAATCAACAAGAAATCACTGATAAATTAGAGAAATTTATAAAAGAAACATCTTATGAATTATCACTAGAAAAGAAAGAAAATGGCATATTAGTTAAAGCAAAAGGAATGGGAGCTCATGGAAGTACTCCTTGGCTTGGAAAAAATGCTATAATGCATTTAATTAAATTTTTAGCTGAAATAGAATTTTCAAGTAAAGAAATAAATCAATATATTGCTTTCTTAAATAATAATATTGGAACTGAAACTTCTGGTGAATCTTTTGGAATTTATTTAGAAGATAAAGTATCAGGAAAATTGGCATTTAATGTAGGTGTTATTAAAATGACAGAAGAAAGAGCTGATCTTACATTAAATATAAGACATCCAGTAACAAATAAACTTGATGATATGATGGATCCATTTAAGAAAAAAATAGAAGGTACTGATTTTACAATTGAAAATTTTGCATATCAAGCACCTTTATATTTTGAAGAAAGTCATCCACTTGTTAAAGCATTGCAAAAAGTTTATACAGAACAAACTGGTAAAGAAGCTACATTATTATCTATAGGTGGAGGAACATATGCAAAAGAAATTCCAAACACACTTGCATTTGGACCTATATTCCCAGGTGGAGAATCTACAATTCATCAAGCTAATGAATATATAAGAGTAGATAACTTAATATTAAATGCAAAAATATATGCACATGCATTATATGAGCTTGCGAAATAAAGATCTAATACACATGCATTATATGAGCTTGCGAAATAAAAGCTAATACATGTATTCATGATGTTGTTAAATAAAAATTTATGATCAAATAAATTATTAATCGCTATTATTTTAGATAAAATAATAGCGATTTTTGTTTAAGTAGTTATAAAAACTTATATATAGTTATATATAGGAAATTTTAAGATGAAAGTGCTATAATTTGTTGACAAGCATTTTTGTTTGAGATAAAATATCAATGTATTATAAGAATAATTGTAATATTTTATATAAAATTGAATACGAGATCATTAAGGTTCTTTTTAGATTAATAGGGAAGATGGTTAAAATCCATCACAGCCCCCGCTACTGTAAAAGTGGACGAACCCCTTGTATAAAACCACTGTGAAAATGGGAAGGTTAGGGTAGTAGGAAGAAACTTAAGTCAGGATACCTGCCTTAGTGAATGGAAATCTATACTTCGGAGGGAAGTACTAGTTTACTTTGTTACATTGTTATATTTAAACTAGCCATTCTTTCTATGACTAGTTTTTTTATTTATAAAAATAAGGGTGAGAAGGGGAAAAATATGAGGAATAAAAGATTAATTAGTTTAATATGTTCTTTAAGTATTGTTACTGTACTAATGAGTGGATGTGGGACTAAATCATCAGAAAGTAAGACTGAGGATAAAAAACAAAATGCACAAGTTGAACAAAAGCAAGAAAAGAAATCCAATTATCCAGTAGAAATTACTAATTATGATGAAGATGGTAATGAAGTAAAGGTAGTTTTTAAGGAAAAACCTAAAAAAGTTATAACAACTAATGAACCACCAACAGAATTATTATTAACACTAGGATTAGAGGATTGCATGATAGGTACATCATATTTAGATAATCCTATATTACCAGAATTAAAAGAAAAATATGATAAGATACCTGTATTATCTGAAAAGTATCCATCAAAAGAAGTTGTACTTAGCAAACAACCAGATTTACTTTTTGGTTGGTCAAGTGTATTTATGGATAAAAACTTAGGAACAGTTAAATCATGGAATGAAAGAGGCGTTAATACATTTATTCAAAGAAATTCAGGAATAATGAAAAAGGCAACTATTGAAAATGCATGTAAGGATATAAAAGATATAGGAAAAATATTCGATGTTGAAGATAAAGCAGAGAAATTAGTTAAAAAAATTGAAGATAGAGTAAAAGAAGTAGAGAATAAAACAAAAGGAAAAGAAAAACTTAAAGTGTTAATTGTGGAAGCTGGAGAAAATAATAAATATTATGCTTATAAAGAAAAATCTTTAGCAAGTGACATGGTAGAAAAAGTAGGCGGAATAAATGCAGCTCCAAAAGGTGGAGATTTAAGTGTAGAAAATATATTAAAAATAAATCCAGATGCAATAGTATTAATAAATTATGAAATGCAAAAATCAGACAATAAAGGATCAGATGAAATGAAAAAGAATAAGGCACTTCAAAAAGTAAATGCAATAAAAAATAATAAGGTAATAGATACACCTCTTGCAGAAACATATGCTGGTGGAGTAAGAATAATTAATGGATTAGATAGATTTGCTAAAGGTTTCTATCCAGATTTAATTAAATAGTCTAATTATTAAAGGGTGAATTAAGTGAACGAAACAAGTGCAGAAATAAAAAAATCCTTATATAAAGAAAAATGTAAGTTTATAATGATTTTAGCAGTATTAATTGTAGTTTTAATTTTTTCTATACTAATTTCTATAACACTAGGACAGGTTGATATAAAGCTTTCAGAAGTATTTAAGGTTCTTGTATATAATATTTTTAAGCTGCCAGGTGTAGAAAAAGTTAATAAACAAGTGGGAATGGCATATGAAATAATATGGCTTATTAGATTTCCAAGAGTACTTTTATCTTTTATAGTGGGTATGGGATTATCAGTAGTAGGGGTAGTTATGCAAAGTATAGTCCAAAATCCATTAGCTGATCCATATACATTAGGTATTTCTTCTGGAGCTTCATTAGGAGCAACATTTGCTATACTAATAGGAGTAAATGGGATTTTTGGACCTAATTCTGTAGGGGTTATGGGATTCTTAGGAGCCTTTTTAGCAGCTATGTTTGTTTTTGGATTAGCCAATATAAAGGGAAGAGCGTCTTCTGTAAAACTTATATTATCTGGACTTGTAATTAGTACAATATGTTCATCTTTTACAAGTTTTATTATATATATAGCACCTAATGAACAAAAATTAAGAAGTGTTACTTTTTGGTTAATGGGAAGTTTAGCATCTGCTACGTGGGAAAATATATTGTTTCCATTAGTAACAACTATAGTAGGAGTAATTTACTTTATTTTTCAATTTAGAATTTTAAATTTAATGCTTATGGGAGATGAAACAGCTATAACTTTAGGAACAGATCTAAATAAGCATAGAATGAGTTATATTTTAATTACTTCATTTATCACTGGAGTAATTGTATCAGTTGCTGGTATGGTTGGATTTGTAGGACTAATGGTTCCACATGTAGTTAGAATAATTTTAGGAACAGATCATAAAAAATTAGTTCCTATAAGTGCATTAGTAGGGGCAATATTTTTAGTATGGACTGATGTTATGGCAAGATCATTAGTACCTAATGCTGAAATGCCTATAGGGATAATTACCTCAATAATTGGAGCACCTTTCTTTATATGGCTTATGGTAAAACGTGTATATGGTTTTGGAGGTAGCGAATAAATGAGGTTAGAAACTAAAAATATTGATGTTAATATAAATAAAACTGAAATAGTAAAAAATATAAGTTTAGCCGTTGAGAAAGGCGAGTTTGTAGGTATACTAGGACCAAATGGAAGTGGAAAATCTACTTTTTTAAAAAGTATATATAGAGTATTAAAGCCTAATAGTGGATATATATATTTAAATGGAAAAGAGCTAAATACTATTCCGATACAAGAAAGTGCTAAAGAAATGTCAATAGTAAGCCAATTTAATAGTTTTCAATTTGATTTTTCTGTAAAAGAAGTTGTAATGATGGGAAGATCACCTCATAAAAAGAAATTTGAAATGGATAATGCTAAAGATTATGAGATAGTAATTGAATGTTTAAAAAAGGTTTCTATGGAAGGTTATATAAATAGAAGATTTGCTACATTATCTGGTGGAGAAAAACAAAGAATCATTTTAGCAAGAGCTTTAGCACAACAACCTAAATTTTTAATTTTAGATGAACCTACAAATCACTTAGATATAAAATACCAATTGGAACTCTTAGAGGTAGTTAAAGGATTAGATATAGAGGTAATAGCAGCTTTACATGACTTAAATTTGGCAGCAATGTATTGTGATAAGATATATATAATGAAAAATGGAAACATTGTATCTTATGGAAAACCAGAGGAAGTCATTACTAAAGAAATGTTAAGAGATGTTTTTGAAGTAGATGGAGATGTATATATTCATCCTAAAACTAATAAAATCAATATAATTTATTTTGGAGTAAATTATTAAGAAAATTTAACAAGGTAACGATTAATAAATTTGTTAAATCATATAAAGATTGTGATATAATATTTAATAATTGACAATAAGCATGCACTTATAAATAGTTGCATGCTTATATATTTTTGGGGTGATGGAGGGATATGTATGAGAATAAAAGACATAGAAGTAGGAAAAATTAGATTACCTTTGAATACTGAATATTCTTTAGGGGTTGAAAGGGCAAAAAACCCTAAGGAAATAGTTATTAAGGTAATTACAGACACAGGGGAAATAGGAATAGGTAGTGCGGCAGCAACTCCTAATATTACTGGAGACATTGAAGCTTCTATTATTGGAGCCATACATTTTATTAAACCTTATATTTTAGACATGAATATTGATTGTAGAGATGAAATAATGCATGTTATAAATAAAAATTTAGTTCACAATAATTCAGCTAAAGCTGCTATAGATATGGCCATATATGATCTGTTTTGTAAAAAATATGGAATACCCTTATATAAATTATTGGGGGGATATGGATATTCTATAGGCACAGATATTACTATTAATTATGGCACAGTAGAAGAAATGGTAACTAAATCAGTAGAAGCCAGTATGGGTGGATGTGATTGTCTAAAAATAAAAATAGGATATACTGATGATGTTGCTGGTGATCTAGAAAGAGTTTTTGCTATAAAAAAGGCTGTAAAAAGAGATACTAGAATTAGAATAGATGGTAATCAAGGATGGGGTCCTAAAGAGGCGGTTAAAATTATAAGAAGAATAGAAAATATGGGATTAGATATTGAATTTGTAGAACAACCTGTAAAGGCTTGGGATTTTGAGGGATTAAAGTATGTAACAGATCATGTGGATACAGATATTTTAGCTGATGAATCTGTAATGGGACCACCACAAGCATTTAAAATAATAAATGCTAGAGGGGCAGATTTAATAGGCATTAAACTTATGAAATGTGGTGGAATTCATAATGCTATGAAAATATATAGTATGGCAGAAACTATGGGAATTAAATGTATGATGGGATGTATGATAGAAAGTAGAATAGGTATAACAGCGGCAGCAAGTTTTGCAGTAGCTAGAGGAAATATGATAAAATCAGATTTAGACACTATGCTAAGATTCTCTCACAATCCTATAATAGGAGGAGTAAGCTTAGAAAAAGATATTTTAACTTTACCAGATAAACCTGGTTTAGGTATAGAAGAAGTGCGAGGATGGGAAAAAATAGAACTGTAGATTTAAAATTAATGAGGTGATATCTTTAAAATGGCAGATGAATTAAAGAAACATTTAGAAAAAGAGTTACAATTAGAAATAGAGAAAGAAAAGTTAAAAGAAGTTATACAAATTATTAATGAAGAAACTCAAAAAGTAGTAAAGAGTAGAAAGAGTTTCTTAGATGAACTTTTGGAATATAGGAAAAAATTTATTGAAGAGTATAGAGATGATGAAGACAAGGTAATAGAATATTTTGATCATGAAAGATTTATGACTGAAGAAGCATTTAATCTTATGGATAAAAAATTAAAACAACTTAATATTTTAAAAATTAGTCCTTACTTTGGAAGAGTTGATTTTAGAGAAGAAGACTATGGTGTGGAAAATTTATATATAGGTAGATTCGGATTAATAAGAGAAGAAGATTATGAACCAATAGTTGTAGACTGGAGAAGTCCAGTAGCTTCATTATTTTATCAAGGGAAGTTAGGCGCTGCTTCTTATGAAGCACCAGATGGAACAGTTCCAGTAGAAATTTTAGGAAGAAGTCAATATATTATAAAAAATTCAATTTTAAAAGGTATGTTTAATTCTGAAATAGATGTAAAAGATGAAATACTTCAGATGGTTTTAAGTAGTAATTCAGAAGATAAGTTAAAAGATATAGTAATGACTATACAAAAAGAGCAAGATGAAATTATAAGAACTTCTCCTTATACAACAGTAGTTGTTGATGGAGTCGCAGGTAGTGGTAAAACTACAGTAGCATTGCATAGGATTGCATATCTTTTATATAATTACAGAAAAAATCTTGAAAATAAAGTATTGATCTTAGGCCCTAATGAAATTTTTATGGAATATATAAGTGAAGTGTTGCCTACATTGGGAGAAACCGCTGTAAAACAAAGTACATTTAAAGATTTTGCACTTAAGCTTTTAGGTATGGAAGAAGAAAAAATTATGACATATACAGAGTATATGGAGAAAATATTAAGTAAAGATCAAAAGTTCATAGAAGAGATATTATATAAAACTTCTAAAGAATATATAGAAAAATTAAATATATTTATAAAAGAATTTGAAGAAAATCATTTTAAAAATGAAGATATATATTTAATGGGATATAAAGTTGTAACAAGGGAAGAAATAAACGAGTTATTTAACCAATACTATAAAGATATGCCTCTATTTAGAAGAAGTAGAAAAATAAAAAGAATTATTATCTCAAAACTAAAAGACAAAAGAGATGAACTTGTAAGAGAAATACAAAAAGAGTTTAAGGAAAAGAAAGAAACATTAACTCCAGAAGAATTATTACTTCAAGAGAATGATTTAGATTTTAGAAGAAAAATAGCTATAAGAGAAGTTATAAAGGATCTTAAAAATGTAAGAAATTCTTTAGAATATTTAAATGGTGAAGATATAATAGATTTATATAATAATAGAATAAATAATAATAGAATACTTACTATGGATGATTTAGCGCCTATCTTGTATTTAAAATGTAAATTAGAAGGTTATAAGGTCTCAGAAGAAATAAAACATGTAGTAATAGACGAAGGACAAGATTTTTCAGAACTTCAATTTACAGTTATAAAAGATATTACAGGTGCTTCTTCAATGACAATTTTAGGTGATAGTAATCAAAGACTGATTCCGATCAAAGAAGAAGTTCCGTTAAAAAATATAGGTAATATATATGATTATAAGGATATAAAAGAATTTGCTTTAAAAACTAGTTATAGATCTACAAAAGAAATTATGGAATATGCAAATCAATTTTTAAACAATAATAATATAATACCATTAGTTAGAAATGGGGAAGAAGTTGAAGAAAAAAATTTAAGTGAATTGAATAATATAATTCAACTTATATTAGATAGAATATATAGAGCAAGAGAAAAGGAATATAATACAACTGGTATTATATGTAAAAACCTAGAGCAATGTAAAGAAATATATGAAAGTATAAAAGATAAAATTAATGTAAAGTTAATAGATAAGGAAGATTGTTTTTATAAGGGCGGTATAGTAATCCTTCCAACATACTTTGCTAAGGGATTGGAATTTGATGATGTAATAGCTGTTTTTGATGGAGATAAGGTGGAACAAGAAGCTTTCTTGAAATATGTAACTGCTACAAGAGCATTGCATAAATTAACTATAATAAATAAGCTTGTATAACTTTTAAGATAGAAAAAAACAATACTTTATTTAATTAAAGTATTGTTTTTTCTTTATAAAAGTACATGGTTAAATGAATAATATGCTATTTTGACAATGAGGATTCAATAGAAGTAATCTTATCCACAATGTATTTTTTTACATCCTTAATTTCATCAAAATTCATATTAGGAATGTAGTATTTTTCAATATCGTCATGAGCTTTTTTTGCTTCAGTTAGTATGCTAAGACCTTTATTTAAAAGAGTATAGAAACAGTTTTTAGCATCTATTATTTTTTCATTTAAACAATTTATAGTATCATAGTTTAAATAGTTTTCCATATATACTTGATGTCCATGGTAAAGTTGTTGATTTAATTCGTTGGAAGAAATTACTGAGGTATTTAATTCTTGAATATAAATATGCTCAATTTTTTCAGGAACTATAGGACTATGGAATACATCAATATGGAAACCTCTCTTTAGTCCTTCATCTCTAAGATAACTTAGAATCTCATGTTTTCCAGTACCAGGAGGTCCATTTAAAACATAGGTAGTATCACATCTATCAACTAAATTATCCAAAAATGTGACAATTCCAGTTGGTGTGAAGGCTGTAATAAATAGATTTCTACAGCTTCCCATAGAAGAAACAGTAGATTTATATAATTTATCTTTTAGTTCTTCCATTAAAAAATTAAACTTATTTAGGTTTAAAGCCTCGTTATTTAAAGAGCTCCAATCTTCATGAATTATACTTGCTGCATTAAAATATTTATAAGCTCTATTAAAATTATTAGTTATAGAATTTTGAACACTTAAAATATCTGTTTTATATTTTTTTATGCCTTCTTCATTCCAATGTTGACCTAAGTTAACTATTTCATCGATAGCTCCTGGTACTTTGGGATCTGTAGTATGAGGAGCGGTACCATCTAAAATAGCTATATTTAAATCTTTTAGTAGTACACAATCTAGAGAGTCACTATCTGAAGAACAATGAAAATATTCTACATTGTAACCTTTATCCTCGTATTCTTTCCCTAATTCTTTCATAAGAGAAGATTTTCCAGTCCCTGGACCACCTTTTAAACAAAAAATTCTATTAGCATCTTTAAGTGGCATAACTTCAGAGAAAAATGAATAAAATCCTTTTGGAGTATTACCACCTAGGAAAAATCTGTTTCCTTTACTATTCAAAATATTTCACACTCCATTACGTTCTATCAATATCATTATATTTTTTATATTAAATTTGTTTACACTTAATATAAAAAAATATTTTAAACACCTAAGAAATCTTTATCTATTGTTATAATAGCACTATAATGAGGATGGATTTTTTTTATGTCTTTTATAATGTTGTTTATTAGTTCATTCTCATTTTCCTTGGAAAAATTTTTGTTTAATTTAATAACTAGATCAAAAATTAAATTTTTAATCTCACCTTCTCCAACTACTCTAAAATCATGTATAGATTTAACCTCAACATAATTTTTAAGTATATTAAGTAACATTTCTTTATCTTTTTTTACTTCTTCACAATGAATATTAACAGGGTCCATATGAATAACTAACAGTATATTTAACTCTGATCCTATTTCCTTTTCCGCTTTATCAATCGTTTCATGAATTTGTACTAATGATATATTAGAAGGAACTTCGGCATGAATGGAAGCGAAGATTCTTCCAGGACCATAATTATGGACTATTAAATCATGAGTGTCTAGTATATTTTCATATGATAAGAGAGTATTTTTAATATTTTCCACTAATTCTTCTGATGGGGCTTCACCTAAAAGTGGGTTTATAGTTTCTTTTATTAAAGAAAAGCCTGAATAGATTATAAAAATTGAAACTATTACACCTATATATCCATCTATAGGAAAGTTAAATAAATTACTACTTATAAGTGAAAAAAGAATTACGGAAGTTGTTATAACATCTGCAAAGGAGTCTTTAGCTGATGCTTTTAAGGTATTAGAATTTATAGAAGAACCTAAAAAATTATAGAAATATCCTAACCATATTTTCACTAAAATAGATCCTATCATAAGTAAAATAGAAAAAATAGTAGATTTCAATGGAACAGGATTCATTATTCTAGATATAGAAGTTTTTATAAATTCTATACCTACTAAAAGAACTAAAAATGAAACAATTAAGGCAGATAAATATTCAATTCTTCCATGTCCAAAAGGATGTTCTCTATCGGCAGGTTTACTTGAAAGTTTAAAGCTAAAAACAGTAATTAAAGAAGAACCTGAATCTGATAAATTGTTAAATGCATCGGCTGTGATAGCAATACTATTAGTAAAAAATCCTACAAAAAATTTAATCATAAATAATAACACATTAACGATTATACCTACTATACCAGCTAAATAGCCGTATGAATTTCTAACTTTTTTATCTTTAATATTAGAAGAATTTTTTATAAATTTATTTATTAATGTTTTAGATAACATGTTTTTCACTCCTTTTAAAAATAAATTTTCTAATACTAACTATTATATCAAGAAAATTAAATATTACGAATAGCTAGTGTCATATATAACTTTAAAATCCAATATAAAGGATTTTTGGGTATTTTGTAGAATACAATAACTACGGGATGTTTATTTTCGCACAGTATTAAGATAATATTATTAAAATTTATATTATAAAAAAATTTTCAAGGGGAGGATTATATATGAAATCAGCAGAGTTTGCACAAGAACTTGTAGATTTTCTTAATGAGAGCCCATCAGCTTTTCATGCTGTAAAAAATGTAAAAAACATTTTAAATAATGCTGGGTTTAAAGAATTAAAAGAAGAAGAAAAGTGGAATTTAGAAAAAGGCAGAAAATATTATATGACAAAAAATAATACTGCTTTAATCTCTTTTATAGTAGGTACAGGTGAAATAGAAGAGGAAGGATTTAGATTAGTTGGAGCACATACAGATTCCCCAACATTTAAAATAAAGCCAGCACCAGAAATGTTTGTTGAGAATTATGTTAGGTTGAATACAGAGGTTTACGGTGGTGCTATTTTAAATACTTGGTTTGATAGACCTCTTTCTATAGCTGGTAGAGTAGTTGTAAAAGGAGAAGATGTATTTTATCCAGAAACTAAACTTTTAAATATAAATAGACCTATTTTAATAATTCCAAATGTTTGTATTCATATGAATAGAAATGTTAATTCTGGTATGGAATTAAATAAGCAAAAAGATACTATACCTGTATTATCTTTAGTAAACCAAGAATTGGAAAAAGGGAATTATTTAATAAATCTAATTGCAGAAGAATTAAAAGTTAATAAAGAAGATATAATAGATTTTGATTTATACCTATATGAATTTGAAAAAGGTTGTATTATGGGTCTAAATAATGAATTTATTTCAGCTTCAAGATTAGATGATCTTCAAATGGTGCATGCGGGTATAAAAGCTTTAATAGATAGTAAGGAAACAAAGTCAACTAAAATAATGATATGTTATGATAATGAAGAAGTAGGAAGTACAACAAAACAAGGTGCGGATTCAGAAATGCTTGCTAATGTATTAGAAAGAATAACTTTATGCCTTGGCAAAGAAAGGGAAGGTTATTTTAGGGCTCTTGCAAAATCTTATATAATTTCTGCTGATAATGCTCATGCAGTACATCCAAATAGTCCAGAAAAACATGATCCAACAAATAGACCATTAATAAACAAAGGACCTGTAATAAAAATAAGTGCAAATCAAAGTTATACAACAGAAGCAGATTCAGGTGCAGTTTATGAATTAATTTGTAAAAAGGCTGGAGTTCCTTATCAAAAGTTTGTTAATCGTTCAGATTCAAGAGGGGGTTCTACTATAGGACCAATATCTGCAGCTCATTTAAATATACGCTCAGTAGATATTGGAAATCCAACTTTAGCAATGCATTCTGTAAGAGAATTGGCTGGAGTTGATGACCATTTATATGTTTATAAGTCTTTTGTGGAATTTTACTCATTATAATTTCATATAGTAGTAATATTAATAATATACCTAAATTATTAATAGGCTAAATAAAAATTAATAATAGTTAAATGTTTTAAGAAAGTATTAGTTATGGTAAATTAGATTACTATTCTAATACTTTCTTATTTTTATAATAATTTTTCACTTATAGGAAATACTATATAAAGCATTAGTGTATTAACTAAAGAGGTGAAAAGTTTATGACTTTATTTTTCTACTTAGAAACAATTATATTAATTTTAGCATTAATCATTTTAATCGTTTTAATTTCTAGATACGAGGAATTTAAGAGGCAAAATATTATTAATGATATGCATACAATCAATATAAAACATAAAGATAGCTTAGAAAAACATGCTGAAAATATTTCAACTTCTTTAACTGAAGAAAGTGGAAATGTTAATAGAAAAAACCTTATAAAAAATTTAAATTTAAATTTCCAACAAATTATTAAGGTTCATAACTTTTTTGATAAGGAGGTTAATGGTAAAAAAGATGTATTATCCTCATCAGAATGGTTGTTAGATAATTTGTATCTTATAGAAAAAGATTATAAGGGAATAAAGACAAGTATGCCAAGAAGATACTATGGAGAATTACCTATTATAAAAAGTGGTTTTATGAAAGGATATCCTAGAGTATATTATTTGGCTGTGCAAATGGTATCCCATACAGAAGGAGATTTAAATGTACATATTATAGAAAATTTTATTAGTTCTTTTGAAAGAAGTTCTACATTAACTATGAGTGAGTTATGGGCAATTCCTGTAATGATAAGAATAGCTTTAATTCAAAATATAGCAAGAATTAGCTTAAGACTTCAGTACATTCAAAAAGAAAGAAATAAAGGGGAAGAAATTGCAGACATATTGATTAATGCTTTTAATGATAACAGATTAGAAGCGGAAATGAAAAATATATATAAATTAAATATAGATTTTAATCCTTATTTTGGTGAAAGATTTTTGAAAATTTTAAGAGATAATGGAATAGATAATTTAAAGTTATATAAATGGATCGAAAAGGAAGTAAATAAAAAAGGAGTTTCATTTGAAAATTTAATTTTAACAGCTCATCAAAAACAATCTAATTATGCTATTAGTTTGGGAAATTCAATAAATAGTATAAGGAAAGTAGAAGCATTAGATTGGAAAGCACATTTTGAAAATTTAAGTAAGGTACATCAGGTTTTAAGCAAAGATCCTAGTGGTGAATATTTAAATATGGATTTTAAATCAAGAGATTATTATAGACATAAAATTTCAGCATTAGCAAAACAACTAAAAACTAGAGAAGTAGTTATAGCTGAAAAAGCTATAGAATGTGCTAAAGAAACCAAGGAAATAAAAAATAAGAAATATTTAAAACACGTAGGATATTATATTTTCGATAAAGGAAAATTAGCATTAATACAGAAGGTTAGAGGAAATTTAAGCATAACCGATAAAATAATTGAGTTTTGTAAAAAACAAGGTGTTTATTTATATTTAGAGGGTATTATTTTTACAACAGTATTTTTGATAAGCGCCATAATAAATCTTAGTATTAATAATGATTATAGTTTTAGATTATGGAAATATATTGTGGCTATTATATTGCTAATAGTTCCTTGTAGCGAGATAGTAATATCCATAATTAATTGGAGTATTACCCATTTAGCTCCAGTTAGATTTATTGCTAAATTAGATTTTAAAAAAGGAATAGGAAAAGAAAATAGAACTGTAGTCATAATTCCAACATTGATTAATAGTGAGAAAAGAATTAATGAACTTTTAGAAAAATTAGAAGTTTATTATTTAGCTAATCAAGATGAAAATTTATATTTTGCAATTTTAAGTGATTTTAATGATAGTAAGTTAAAAGAAGAAGAAAATGATGAAAGAATAATAGAATATGCTTTAAAAACCGTAAAAAATTTAAATAAAAAATATGGGTTTAATAAGAAAGAAAAATTTTTCTTTTTTTCAAGAGAAAGAAAATTAAATGAAAGTGAAGGATATTATTTAGGTTGGGAAAGAAAAAGGGGAAAGATAATGGAATTTAATCAACTTTTAAGAGGAAAAGTTGATACTTCATATAATGTTTTTAGTTCTTCAATAGAAGAATTAAAAGATGCTAAGTATATAATTACATTAGATTCGGATACAGAACTTCCAAGAGATAGTGCAAAAAAAATTATAGGGGCAATGGCACATAGTTTAAATAAACCACATTTTGATGAAGAAGGAAGAATTTTCAGAGGATATGGATTATTACAACCTAAAGTAAGTATAAGTACAGTAAGTGCCAATAAAACTATGTTTTCAAAAATATTTTCTGGAGAAACTGGAATAGACACATATAGTACTGCGGTGTCTGATGTTTATCAAGATTTATTTGATGAAGGAATATTTACTGGAAAAGGAATATATGATATAGACATTTTTATGAATACTTTAGAAGGAGAAATTCCGGAAAATTTAGTTTTAAGTCATGATTTATTAGAAGGATCTTATAATAGAGCAGGATTAATTACAGATGTAGAATTAATTGATGGATATCCAGCATACTATAATGCTAGTGCTAAAAGAATTCACAGATGGGTAAGAGGAGACTGGCAATTATTAAGATGGTTAAAAGTAAAATCACCTTTAAATGATTTAAGTAAGTGGAAAATTTTTGATAATTTAAGAAGGAGTCTAGTAGCACCTAGTATTATGATTCTTGTTTTATTTGGAATATTGGAAGTTCTTCCCGACGGAATGGATAAATGGTTAGTATTATCTATATTAACTTTAGTAATACCTATACTATTTGATGTTACAGAGAATGTAGTACTTCCTATGAAAGGAGTCAGCTTATCTGGAAAAGTAAAAAATGAAAAAATGATTTTTGAACAATTCTTTTTAATATTTACTTTTTTACCACATAAGGCAATTTTAATGGTAGATGCCATATGTAGAACTCTATATAGAGTTCTTTTTAGTAAGAAACATTTACTTCAATGGCAAACATCAGATGATGTAGAAAAAAGTGTTGGAAGACAATTGAAAGACTTTATAAAATTTATGTGGAGTGGCAGTATACTTGGTTTGATAGTTTTAGCAGGAGCCTTTTTAAATTCAATAGATTTAGGAATAATTATGATAACACCTTGTATAATATGGTTTTTAAGTCCCTTAATAGCTTATCGTGTTAGTTTACCATTAAAAAGAAAGAAGTTAATATTGAATGAAGAAGAAATAAATATTTTAAAAAAATTAAGTAGAAAGACTTGGGCATATTTTGAGGACTTTGTTAATGAAGAAAATAATTTTTTAGGACCGGATAATTATCAGCAAGATCCACCAAATGGTGTGGCATATAGAACTTCACCAACTAATATAGGAATGACATTAACATCTAATGTAGTTGCTTTAGATCAAGGATATATAGGCATTCTACAATTTATGGAGAGAACTGATAAAACTTTAAAAAGTACAGAAATGTTAAATAAGTTTCATGGACATTTATATAATTGGTACAATACTAAAACTAAAGAACCATTATATCCTAGATTTGTATCCACAGTTGATAGTGGAAATTTAGTAGGATACTATTGGTTATGTGGAAAAACTCTTGAAGATAGGATCAAAGAACCTTTAATAAGTTCTAAGATAATACAAGGTTTAAATACTACTATAGAGTTGGCTAAACAAGAGCTAGTAAATGGATCAAAAGAAAAGGTAAGTACTATTCATTTAAAAGATCAAACTCAATTAGAACTATTAACTTTTAGAAAAAATCTAGTATATATTTTAAAAATTATGAATGAAGTTTTTGCAATCGAAAAAAAAGAACTACTTTATTGGAGTAATAAAGTAAGAAAAGATACTCAAAGTTATTTAAATGAATTAGATAAAGCATTTCCATTTATAAAGTTATTAGAAAAAGAAGAAATAGATGAAAACTTAAAAAAAGAACTTCTATATATGGTTGAAAATGTAAGTATGAAAGAACTACCAGAAAAGCTTTTTAGTATAGAAGAAAAAATTGAAAAAGAATATAAAAATCAAACAATTAATTTAGAAAATTTAAAAGTTGGTATAAAAAATAGTAGAATTTTTATAGCATCTATGATAGAAATGAGCACAAACCTTATTAAAAGAATTAATGATTTAGCCGAACTTACTGACTTTAAGATTCTTTATAGCAAAGAGAGAGGACTATTTTCTATTGGATATGATATAGAAAATAATAAATTAAATAATAGCTTTTATGATTTATTGGCATCAGAATCAAGACAAGGAAGTTTTGTAGCTATTGCAAAGGGTGATGTACCTAAAGAACATTGGTTTAAATTAGGTAGGGCTATGACACTTATGGGAAAAAGTAGAGGATTAGTATCATGGAGTGGTACTATGTTTGAATATTTTATGCCATTACTTATTATGAAAGCTTATCCTAATACCATACTTGATAAAACATATGATTCAGTAATAGAAGGACAAAAGAGATATGCAAAAAAAAGAAAAGTACCATTTGGAATCTCAGAGTCTGCATTTTATGAGTTTGATATGCATCATAATTATCAATACAAAGCTTTTGGCGTTCCAGGGGTAGGACTTAAGAGAGGACTTATAGATGAACTAGTTATATCTCCTTATTCAACAGTTATGGCTTTACAAAAAGATTTATCGGGATCTATACAAAATATTATTAAATTAATTAAGATGGGTATTGAAGGTACTTATGGTTTTTTTGAATCAATAGATTATACAAAAACTAGAATAGGAAAACATAAGACTAAGGAAATAGTTAAATGTTTTATGATACATCATCAGGGTATGAGTTTAATGGCACTAGATAATGTTTTAAATAATAATATACTTCAAGAAAGATTTCATAAAATTCCTAGAGTTAAAGCAACAGAATTATTATTACAAGAAAGAGTTCCTAAAAATATAGTTTATGATAGGGAATATAAATATGATATAAAAGAAAGTAAAATTAAAAATCAAAGAATAATTGTAAGAAAGTATACTACTGCAAAAACTTCTATCCCAGAAGTTCAACTTCTTTCTAATGGTAAATTATCATTAATGATTTCAAATAGCGGTAGTGGATATGCAAAACTTAGAGATATATTTTTATATAGATGGAGAGAAGATGTAACCGAAGACAATACGGGATTATTTATATATATTAAAGATATAAATAGTAAAGAGTATTGGAGTGCTACTTATGCTCCAACTATGGAAGAAGGAGAAGATTATGAAATAACTTTTGCTATAGACAAAGCTAAATTTCATAAAGTTTATAAGGAGATTGTCTGTGACACAAGTATAACTTTAAGTTCACAAGATGATGTTGAAGTTAGAAAAATTGTACTTACAAATTTATCTGAAGAAAAAAGAGAATTAGAAGTTATAAGTTATGGAGAGGTAGTTTTATCGGATTTTAATGCAGATTTAGTTCATCCTGCATTTAGTAACTTATTTGTAACTACAGAGTTTGTAGAAGATCCTCTAACGCTAATAGCTAAGAGAAGGACTAGAGTTCCAGGTAAACAAGAAAATTATTTGTTTCATACAGTAGTTGATAATATTGACGGTAAAAGTAATATTGAATATGAAACCGCTAGAATTAATTTTATAGGAAGGGGAAGGAATAAAAGTAATCCTATAAGTTTAGAAAAAGAACAATTTACAAATTCTACTGGTGTTGTATTAGATCCCATTATAAGTTTTAAAGAGAAAGTAACATTAGAAAAGGGAGAAAAGGTTGTATTAGCTTTTATAACAGGAATTGCTACAAGTAGAGAAAATGCCCTAAAGTGTTCAGCTAAATATAGAGATATGTGTAATATAAATAAAACCTTTGATGTGTCATTTTCACAGGCACAAATGGAATTAAGGTATTTAGGAATAAAATCTCCACAGGCTAATTTATTTTCTGAAATGGCAAGTAGAATTATATATATTAGTCCTTTAATGAAGCAAAGGGAAGAAAGCATTAAAAAGATTAGAAAAGGTCAAAGTGCATTATGGTCTTATGGAATTTCCGGCGATTTACCAATAGTGGTAATTAAAATAAGTAAAGAGGAAGATATAGATAAGGTAAGACAAATTTTGATAGCACATGAATACTGGCGAATGAAAGGTCTAAAAGTAGATTTAGTAATAATTAATGAAGAAGAAAACTCATATTTAGAACCATTACAAAGTTCTTTAATGGAACTTATATATTCTACATCTGCTAGAACTTTATTAAATAAAAGTGGTGGAGTATTTATATTGAGTAAAGGTAGACTTGGGGAAGGGGATGTTGAACTTCTAGAAGCACTATCAAAAATATTCATATATGGTGATGGTGAGTTTATTAAAAATCAAATAAAAATACCTTATAGCTATTTAACTGAGAGAACAATAAATAAAAATAAAAAATGTTTAAATGAAATAAAAGCTGTTTTAAAAAAGCCATACATGGAATTTTATAATGGATATGGCGGATTTAGTAAGAATGGTAGAGAATATCACATTTTCTTACAAAATGGAGAAAACACACCAGCACCTTGGATTAATGTAATATCAAATAAAACTTTTGGATTTCATATATCAGAAAGTGGCAGTTCATACACATGGAATGAGAATAGTAGAGAAAATAAAATAACAGAATGGAATAATGATTGGATAAGTGATGCTCCTTCAGAAGTTTTATATATAAAGGATAATGAAGAAAAAGCTATATGGAGTATAACACCTAAACCTATAAGGGACAAAGGAGATTATCTAATAACTCATGGATTTGGATATTCTAAATTTCTTCATGAAGTTTGCTCTGTTGAAGGTGAAGAAATTATGTTTGTTCCTATGAATGAAAAAATAAAGTTAATAAAAGTTAGGTTAAAAAATAAAAGTGATAAAAAGAAAAAATTAGTTTTATGTTATTATGCCCATTTAGTTTTAGGTGTAGTTTCTGCACATACAGCCTCAAGATTAGTTACTTTTCATCATGATAGTGGATTTATGTATGCAAAAAACCCATATAGTATGAGTTTCCCAGGCAATTATGCTTTTATAAATATGAGTGGTGTAGATAAAGTTTCATATACTGGCTGGAGGACTGAGTTTATAGGAAGAGGTGGAACCTTACAAAAACCTGAGGCATTAGAAAAAGAAAATTTATCATGTATGGTTGGAGCAGGTATGGACCCATGTTTTGCTATAAAGGGAGAAATAGAATTAAATGAAGGCGAAGAAAAAGAAATTATTATTTCCTTTGGTGAAGAAGACACTTTGGAAAAAGTAGAACAGTTGGTTGAAAAGTATTCAGTAATGGAGAATGTCAATAAGGAATTAGATAATTCGAAGAATTATTGGAAAGAAACTTTAGAAAAAGTTAAAGTAAAGACACCAAATAAAAGTATAAATTTACTTTTAAATGGATGGCTTATGTATCAGACAATAGTTTGCAGGTTATGGTCTAGAACTGCATTTTATCAATCTGGCGGAGCATATGGATTTAGAGATCAACTTCAAGATGTAATGCCGGTAGCATATTTAGAACCTAGTATTACTAGAAAACAAATACTTTATAGTGCATCTAGGCAATTTTTGGAAGGAGATGTTCAACATTGGTGGCATCCTGTAGTAGAAAGTGGTATTAGAACTAGATTTTCAGATGATTTATTATGGCTTCCTTATGTTACTGCAGATTATATAAAAAACACAGGAGACTATAGTATTTTAAAAGAAGAAGTAAGCTATTTAGAAGATGAATCTTTAAATGAAGGTGAAGACGAAAGATATGATGTATCTAAAGTTTCTAAAGAAAAGGGTACTATTTATGAACATTGTCTTAAAGCATTAAATAGAGGATTAAAATTCGGTGCTCATAATTTACCACTAATGGGAAGTGGGGATTGGAATGATGGAATGAGTACTGTAGGAAATAAGGGACAAGGAGAAAGTGTATGGCTTGCTTGGTTTTTATATTCCATATTAAATAATTTTATACCTATTTGTGAAAAAATGAATGATATAGAGAATATAAAAAAATATACAGAACTAAAAGAATTTATAAGAGAAAATACTAATAAATCGGCTTGGGATGGAAAATGGTACAGAAGAGCATATTTTGATAATGGAGTACCTCTAGGATCAAGTAAGAATTCAGAATGTAAGATAGATTCATTAGCACAATCATGGGCAGTAATTTCCAATGGAGGAGATAAGGAAAAAATAGATATTGCTATGAAGTCCCTAGAAAAATATTTAATAAAGGAAAATGAAGGGTTAATATTACTTTTGACACCTGCATTTTATAGTTCGGAACTAGAACCAGGGTATATAAAAGGATATGTACCAGGTGTTAGAGAAAATGGAGGTCAATATACACATGCATCAACTTGGGTTATTCTAGCCATGTGTAAGTTAAATGAATATGATAAAGCATTTAAACTTTTTTCTATGATAAGTCCAATAAATCATACTAAAACTAAAGAGGAATGTGATAAATACAAGGTAGAACCGTATGTAATGTCTGCAGATGTATATGGAGTATATCCTCACATAGGAAGAGGAGGATGGAGTTGGTATACAGGAACATCAGCATGGATGTATAGAGTAGCTATAGAAGGAATATTAGGTTTAAAGCTTATGGGAGAAAAAGGATTTACTATTGATCCTTGTGTTCCTAGGGAATGGAAAGAATATGATATTGATTATATAAAGGATAATACCGAGTATTATATAACAGTTAAAAATATTGGTAGAAAACAAAGTAATAAAAATATAAGTATCTTTATAAACGGTAGTAAAATAAAAGGTGAAATAATTCCCTATATAAGTGATAAAAAGAAAATAGATATACTAGTAGAGGTTTAAATTATTAAAAAGGACTTCTTTAAGTAATGAAGATATTTAAAGAGGTCCTTAATTAAAAAATTATTTATTTTCTTTATTTAATTCAGTATTGGAATCATCACTATAAGTATAATCAAATTCTGAGTATGCAATATTATTTACAACTATATCATCTTCTACATTATCAGGAAGAGGTGTATAACTTTTATGATTCTTAGAGTATGATTTTACTGGATGGTTACCAGCCTCTAAAAAATTTCTTTCATTTGGACCATAATTAGTTTTATTATTTTTATGTTTCATAATGAAACCTCCCTTATAATTAATATTTATATATTAGTTTGCTCAAAGTTCAAAAAAATAAAAGGAGTAATTTTTATGGCGGAAAAAAATGAAATTTATAAATGTAATAAATGCGGAATAGAAGTTGAAATTTTACATAAAGGAGATGGTGTTCTAACTTGTTGTGAAAAACCTATGGTTTTAAAAAGCAGTTTCGATGGTGAAGGTGTAGCACAAGAACATATTCCTAAAATTGAGGATTTAGGCAATAAAGTAAAAGTTCTTGTAGGGGCGGTTAGACATCCTATGACAGATACTCATCATATAGAATGGATAGAAATAATAACGAAAGATGGAGTATGTAGGAAAGATTTAAAAGACGATTCTGAACCAGAAGTCGAATTTAATTTTAACAAAGATGAAATAGTAATAGTTAGGGAATATTGTAATATACATGGATTATGGGAGATAAATTTGTAGATACAAGACTGTAATTAAACAGTCTTGTTAATATATTAAGATAAATGTATTTAATGAGAATATAAATAAAATAAAAAATTAACAAACAAATCACAAAATTGTTTCAAAAATTTCAGAATAGGTGTATAATGGAATTAAATAATAAATAATTAAAAAGGGGAGAGTAAATATGGGCAAAAAAAAGAAAAAAATGGGATTTCCTACCGCATTTACAGTGTTATTTATTGTTTTAATATTAGCGGCTATTCTTACTTATGTAGTTCCAGCAGGAACTTATTCAAAACTAGCATTTGATGCGGATAAGAAAATATTCACAATTACCAAGCCAGATGGGTCAGTAAGTGAATCACCTGCGACTAAAGAAACGTTGGACAAGCTTAAAATAAAAATAGACATTGAAAAGCTTACCGGCGGTGCGATTAGTAAACCGGTAGCAATACCAGGTACTTATGAAAAGGTTGCACAAAAACCACAAGGATTTTTTCAAGTAATTTCAGCGCCAATTGAAGGAGTATATCAAAGTATAGATATCATATTATTTATTTTAATAATTGGTGGTTGTATAGGTGTACTTAATAATTCCGGAGCTTTTGATGCCGGTATAGCTAGTCTTTCAAGAGCAACAAAAGGAAGAGAATTCTTACTTATAGTAATAGTTACAATTCTTATTTCTATTGGAGGAACTACTTATGGTATGGCAGAAGAAACTATTGCCTTATACCCAATACTGGTTCCGGTATTTGTTGCGGCAGGTTATGATGCCATGGTTGCTATAGCATCTATATATGTAGGTTCTTCTATAGGTACTATGTTCTCAACAGTTAATGCATTTTCATCTGTTGTAGCATCCAATGCTGCAGGTTTAAGTTTTACTGAAGGTATAGGAATGAGACTGGGAGGTCTTATAGTAGGTACTATAATTTGTATAATTTATATTATAAAATATGCAAATAAAGTTAAAAAAGATCCTACAAAATCTATAATTTATGCTCAAAAAGAAGAAATTGAAAAGAAATTTGCAACTGTAGATGAAAAAGATGTGCCAGAATTTACACTTGCACGTAAATTAATGTTACTTATGTTTGCCGGATCATTTGGTATTATGGTTTGGGGTGTTTCAAGTCAAGATTGGAGTTTTAGTCAAATGACTTCATTATTCTTAATAGTTGGAATAATTTTAGGTATACTTTCTCGTATGGGAGAAAAAGCTTTTGTAAATAAATTTATAGAAGGTGCAGCAGATTTAGTTAGTGTTGGCTTAATTGTTGGTGTTGCTAGATCTATTAATATAGTATTAGAAGGTGGACAAATATCAGATACTATACTTAATGGAGCATCTTCACTAGTATCAGGAATGAACCCTATAGTATTTGTACTTGTAATGCTTGTAGTGTTTATAGTATTAGGATTCTTTATACCATCTTCATCAGGGCTTGCAGTTTTATCTATTCCAGTTATGGCACCGCTTGCAGATTCTGTAGGTCTTCCAAGACACGTTATTGTAAGTGCATTCCAATATGGATTAGGATTAATATCATTTATAACACCAACAGGTCTTATACTTGCAACCTTATCTATTGTAGATGTAACTTATGATAAATGGTTAAAATTTGTTATGCCTTTAATAGGAATTATAGCAGCGCTTGCGGCTATAATACTTATGGTACAAGGTGCAATAGCTTAGTAATAATTATTTAAATTTTATAAATTTATGTAACTAAAATAAAAAGTTCTATGAATAATAATAGGACTTTTTATTTTTAAATCAATATTAAAGATATAATAAAGTTTAAGTAAATAATAGTAAGAGAATAATTAGAAAAAAGGTTGACAAAAAACATTATAAGACATATTATATATTAAACAATAAATATTAATAAAGTCGATGAAGAGAAGAGTAGATTTAAAAACAGGTTTAAAGAGAGTCATTACCTGGTGAGAATATGATAGCTATGATTAAATTGAAGTGGGTCTTGGAGATTTTTAGGTGAAAAATTTTAAAGTAGCCTTTTACGTTTACTTTACGTTATAAAAGCAGGATATTATTAGTATCCTTATAAAGAAGATTTAAAAAATCTTAAATTTAGGTGGTACCACGTTGAATTTACGTCCTATGGTTAATTTTAACCATAGGACTTTTTATTTTACAAGTTAAAATATATATGGAAATCTCTTAAGATAAATTTAAAACAGTAAGGAGTGTAAGTTATGGAAGAAAATAAGAAAGTAATATTTAGTGGAATTCAGCCTTCAGGAGACTTAACATTAGGAAATTATTTAGGTGCTTTAAAAAATTGGGTTAAGCTGCAAGATGAATATGATTGTTATTTTTGTGTGGTTGATCTTCATGCAATAACAGTAAGACAAGAACCAAAAGATTTAAGAAGAAGAACTTTAGAATTATTAGCTATTTACGTAGCAGCAGGTATTGATCCAAATAAAAATACATTATTTATACAATCACATGTTCCAGCACATTCTGAGGCTGGTTGGCTTTTAAATTGTAATTCATATATGGGTGAATTAGCTAGAATGACTCAATATAAAGATAAGTCTAAAAAGCAAGGAGATAATATATGTGCGGGATTATTTAATTACCCTGTTTTAATGGCTGCAGATATACTATTATATCAAGCAGATTTAGTACCAGTAGGAAAAGATCAAACACAACATTTAGAACTTGCAAGGGATTTAGCAGAAAGGTTTAATAGACAATATAGTCCAACATTTAAGATTCCAGAAGGATATATACCAAAGGCTGGGGCTAAAATTATGAGTCTTCAAGATCCAAGTAAAAAAATGTCTAAATCAGATGATAATGCAAATAGCTTTATTTTAATTATGGATTCACCAGAATCTATAAGAAGAAAAGTTAACAGAGCAGTAACAGATAGTTTAGGAGAGGTTAAATATTGTGATGATCAACCAGGAGTTAAAAATTTAATGACTATTTTAAATTGTATAACTGGTATAAGTATGGATGAAATTGAGAAAAAATATGAAGGAAAAGGATATGCTCAATTTAAATCTGATGTAGCGGAAGCTATAGTTAATGAATTAGAACCAATCCAAAAAAGAGTAAAAGAATTGTTAGATAATAAAACTGAATTAGAAGAAATTTATAAAAAAGGTGCAGAGAAAGCTAATTATATTTCAAGGAAAACGTTAAGAAAAATGCAAAAGAAAATAGGATTTATACCTATGTAATTATAAAAAATTAATGTAGTATATGTTATAAGGTTTGCAAAGTTTATTTTATAATTTTGCAAACTTTTTATTTTTAAAATAATATAACACTTACGTATTTATTGACAGAGCTAATTAATAAAGTTAAAATCATTAAGTAGACTACTTACTGTGTAAAAACAGTGGAAAATGGGAAAAATTTAAGGGAGTATACTTTAAATTAACTATTTGGTAAATATAATTTTAAATTTATATAGAAAGAGGAGAAAAGTGTGGAGGAATTAAGAAGCAAAATAGAGAAAAGAAGAACTTTTGCTATTATATCTCACCCGGATGCTGGTAAAACAACATTAACAGAAAAATTATTGTTATATGGTGGAGCTATTAGAGAAGCGGGTTCAGTTAAAGCAAGAAAATCTTCAAAGCATGCGGTTTCAGACTGGATGGAAATAGAAAAACAAAGAGGTATTTCTGTAACATCATCAGTTTTACAGTTTTCTTATAATAATTATTGTATAAATATACTAGATACTCCGGGTCACCAAGATTTTAGTGAAGATACATATAGAACACTTATGGCTGCTGACAGTGCAGTTATGGTTGTTGATGGAGCTAAAGGTGTAGAAGCACAAACAAGGAAACTTTTTCAAGTTTGTAGTATAAGAGAAATTCCTATTTTTACTTTTGTAAACAAATTAGATAGAGAAATAAGAGATCCTTTTGAACTTATGGAAGATATAGAAAATGAATTGGGAATTAAATCATACCCACTTAACTGGCCAATCGGATGTGGAAGACATTTTAAAGGTGTTTATGATAGAGAAACTAAAAAAATTCAACTTTTCAATGGTGGAAATCACGGACAATCACTAGCAAAATCAACAATTATAGATGTAGATGATCCTAATGCAGAAGAAATTTTAGGAACAAGTTTTTATAATAAATTATTAGAAGATATAGAGTTATTGGATATAGCTGGAGATGAATTTAATTATGAAGAAGTTAAAAATGGAAGATTAACTCCTGTATTTTTTGGTAGTGCGCTTTCTAACTTTGGTGTAGAGCCATTTTTAAGAGAGTTCTTAAAACTAAGTTTGCCACCATTAGCAAGAGAATCTGATCAAGGTAATGTAGATGTTTATAGTAAAGACTTTTCGGCTTTTGTATTTAAAATACAAGCAAATATGAATAAAGCCCATAGAGATAGGGTTGCCTTTATGAGAATATGTTCAGGAAAATTCCAAAAAGGTATGGAAGTATTTCATGTACAAGGTAATCAAAAGATTAGATTATCTCAGCCACAACAATTTTTAGCTCAAGATAGAGAAATTATAGAAGAAGCTTATGCAGGAGATATTATTGGTGTATTTGACCCAGGTATATTTAGCATAGGAGATACTATTTGTAGCAATTCAAATAAGTTAAAGTTTGAGGGAATTCCAAGCTTTGCTCCAGAACACTTTGCAAGAGTTAAACCAATGGATACTATGAAAAGAAAACAATTTGTAAAGGGTATCACTCAAATAGCTCAAGAAGGTGCTATTCAGGTGTTTAAGGAACCTTTTATAGGTATAGAGGAATTAGTCGTTGGTGTTGTAGGTGTACTTCAATTTGAGGTACTAGAGTATAGACTTAAAAATGAATATAACGTAGAAATAAGATTAGAAAGATTACCATTTAGAAGTATTAGATGGATAGAAAGTTCAGAAGTAAAAGCGGAAAGTTTAAGTTTAACTTCTGATACTAAACTAGTAAAAGATCTAAAAGATAGAAATATTTTATTATTCCAAAGTGATTGGGGCATTAGCTGGGCACTTGAACATAATAAAGGTTTAGTATTATCTAATATAGGTAAAGCAGAATAATGAACAGACCATATACTTAATAAATTTTTATTAAATATATGGTCTGTTATTTTTAAATAGTATTTTAAGAATGTTTATTATTAGTAAGCATTATCATATCTATAATAAATGTAAACATGGCTATTATAAGAAGAATATTTACAAAAACACTACCAAGCCTAAATATCATACCTATTAAAATAAAGAATATAAATATTCCACCAAGCCATCTTAAAAAATTCATACGTAACCTCCTGAATAAGACTAAAATAAATTACAAAATTAGTTTTCCTTTAAAGGTTTATTTTTAGTATTACTTTTTTTGGTTTTTTTGTTATTAAATTTATCTTTCACATATAAAATTATACAACATATAAAAGGGATAAATATTAATGTTATTAGAATGTAGTAATTAAAAATATTTAATAATTTGAATAAAGTATAACAGTTATTGCTTGAGAAATAAGAAAGTATAAATACTAATACGGAAATTATTTCATTGGAATGTTTTTTATACATATTGAAGTCTTGTAAAAGTTTATTTAATGCATAGAAACAAACTATGTATTTTGAAAACATACCACCTACTAATTTAAAAATAGTAAAAAATTCTGAGTTCTCTAAGTAATTTAAGTATACAACAGGTTGGGTTTGTATAAGCTTTGGATACCAAATATTTAATGTCCTTTTATATCCGAAGCTTGATATTAAACCAGTTATAGATACTATTTGCATTTGAATAATAAATAATAAAGATATAAAAACAGTTTTTTTAAGATTTTTTTTATTCTGTAACATAGGGAAAAAACAAATTATTATAGTGAAGAATCCATACATACCTAAGGCTTGAAAAATACTTAGTATAAAATTTGGGGTAATACCATGTTCAAATATAGGTTTTAGATATACAGGATGTTTTAATTTTAAGGTTAAAAAGAATAGAATAATTCCAGATATAACTATGAAAAATAGGGAAATTATACTAACACTTAAAATTGAATTAAATCCTTTTTTTATGGTATAAAGTGCACATAATGTGAAAAATAAAGATATATACCACGTAGGGGTTTCTGTAAACATAGTTTCATGAATAGAATTAGAAAGTCCAGAATTACATTCTATTAATGTTAAAAATACGGCGATTAAGAAGGTAAATAAAAAAAAGCTACCAAAAAATTTTCCAAATGCATTGTAGTATAAAACTTTTATATTATAAGTTTCAGTATTCTTACATACTTTTATTAAAAATAGAGAAAATATAAGTATTAATATTGAAGCAATAATAACAGATATCCATGAATCTCTTAGACCATTCATCATAAATATATTTGAAAAGGTCTTCATGGATATAGAGGTCAATATTAATATAAATACTATAATATGCTTTTCAGAGATTTTTGTCATATAAATTACTCCTTTAAAAAAATTATACTTTTATAGTATTAACAAAAAATTAAGAATAAATACCCATAAAAATAATAAGTACGTGGTGATATATATGAATGATGATAAAATTAAATCCATAGAAAATACATTAAAAGGTAACTTTGACTTAAAGTGGAGAAAAATCATTAAAGATGAAGGGATGATTAATTTTGTTTTTATTGATAACCTTTGTGATACTAAATATATAGCAGATTACATTGTAAAACCAATAATTTCATATGAAGGGAAAATAGATGGAAATATAATTAAAAACCAGCTTTTAGATGCTAGTATAGTTGGAGAAGTTGAAAAAGAAAAAGAAATAATATTGCATATATTATCAGGAGATCTAATCATTATTTCAAATTACTTTAATGATATATTATTTTGTGAGGCAAAAGGATTCGTTAGAAGATCTGTCAGTGTACCACCAGCGGAGGCAGTCATAAAAGGTCCTAGAGAAGGATTTACTGAAACCATAGTTGATAATGTATCTTTAATTAGAAGAAAAGTAAAAAATGAAAATTTAAAATTTGAAACTTTTATAGTTGGAAAAAATTCTAATACTTCGGTAGCATTGTGTTATATAAAAGATGTGGCGCCTACAAAAATAGTCTCTTATATTCGAAATAAACTTCAAACATCTGAATTAGATTTTATTTTAGATATAAATTATATTGAAGAAGGGTTAAATAGACGTAGTTCAGTTTTTGAAACTTCGGGTTATAGTGAAAAACCGGATATTATAGCATCACAATTATTTGAAGGAAGAATAGCAATAATTGTAGATGGTACACCTGCTGTATTAACATTGCCATATTTTTTTATAGAAAACTTTCAAAGTCCTGATGATTATTATTTTAACAAGCATTTTGTCAATTTTATAAGAATGCAAAGATGGATAGCATTTTTTATATCTATTTTGCTTCCAGGTATGTATTTAGCTATCACTACATATCATTTTTCTTTAATTCCTACTATTTTTGTATTTAGATTAGCCAATTCAAGGGCCGGAGTTCCTTTTCCTACCATAGTAGAATTGCTACTTATGATATCTTTTTTTCAACTATTAAGAGAGGCGGGATTAAGAATTCCAGTACCTGTAGGCAGTTCTATTAGTATTGTTGGATCTTTAATTTTAGGAGAAGCGGCTGTAGGTGCAGGTCTTGCATCTGAAAGTACAGTAATTATTGTAGCACTTTGCTCTATTGCAACATCATTAACTCCTAAGTTATACAATTCAATAGCTATATGGAGTTTAATTATCATAGGATTTTCTGCATTACTTGGTTTGCCCGGATTTTATCTCGGTTTTTTTGTACTGATAAGTAGTGTAGGATCATTAAAAAGTTGTGACTATCCATATTTATTCCCATTAACAACTACTAGTGATTATAAATTGAGAGATATAATATTTAGAGGAAAATTAAAAAATATATCAAAAGATTTTCTTAAAAAGGATGAAGAATAATGAAAAAAAGAATTTTAGCTATAATTTGTTTATGTTCTTTTTTGTTGGGGGGATGTTTTAATTATAAGGATATAGATAAGGTTATTTTTGCTACAGCGGTTATTGTTGATATAGATGAAAATAAAAACACACTTTTATATGTTGAAGGATTCAGGGCAAATAAAGAGCAAAGTAATTCTATACAAGGACAAAGATTAGTATTAAAAGGGAAAGGAAAAACAGTTTTTGAAGCAGTTAGAAATTTAGCATCTATAACAAGTTTTAAGGTTAATTATGGACAAAATAAAGTATTAATGTTTACAGAAAGAACAATGAAGTATGGACTAGATAATTTTACTGATTTTTTTGATAGAGATGAAGAAGCATTATTAAGACCATATATAGTAATGTTAAATGGAGATCCACAAAAAATTTTAACCTGCGAATTAAAATCAGAACAATATATAGGAACATTTATTGATCAATTAGTAAAGAATATAAAAACTTCTTCTAGGGTAACTTTAAGTAGTTTTAATGAATATTTAAATAAGAAAAACTTCATAAATAATTGCAATGTAATTCCTATAATAGGGCTTTCAAAAGAAAAAATAGGACCAGGAGATTCACTTCAAATTATGGGAGATGCAGTTATTAAAGATGAAAAACTTGTTGCAGGTATTGAAATTAATGAAGGCCAAGGGTATAACTTTTTGATGAATAATATTAAAAGTGGTAGTTTAGAGGTTACTAATCCTAAAGAAAAAGATAAATTTGTTTCTTTAGAAATACGAAATAGTAAAACTAAGACTAAAATAAAAAAAGAAGGAGATAAAATAATTTTAGATAAGGATATTAATGTAAGGGTTTTATTATCGGAAATACAAAAAGAATTAGTTGTGGATGATAAAACACTCTCAGAATTAAAGTCCTATGCAGAAAAAAATATAAAGATGTATTCTATGAGTATATTTAATAAATTTCAAGAAAAAGGTATTGATATATTTAATATAGGTGAAGATGTTTATAGAAAATATGGAATTGATATGGGTGAGGAGGCTATAAAAAATGCACAACTGAAGTTAAGTGTTAATGTTAAGATAGATGCTTTTGGAGAAAAAAAATCTTTCCCTAAAATATCAAAATAAAGAAATATAAATTATAAAATGAGTATTCTTCTATGTTTGCAAATTATAAAATAATAGATATAATTAAATAAGTAGAAAATTAGTGAAAACCTTAAGAGTTGGAGGAAAAATAATGGCAAATGTATATGATACCTTAATGGAACGTGGTTACATTAAGCAAGTAACTCATGAAGAAATTAGAGATATATTAGGAGAGGAAAAAGTAACTTTTTATATAGGGTTTGATCCAACAGCAGATAGTTTACATGTAGGACACTTTATAGCTATGATGTTTATGGCTCATATGCAACAAGCAGGACATAGACCAATTGCTTTGGTTGGTGGAGGAACAGCATTAATCGGAGATCCATCAGGAAGAACTGATATGAGAAAAATGCTTACTAAAGAACAAATACAACATAATGTCGATAGCATAAAAAAACAACTTTCAAGATTAATAGATTTTAGTGATGATAAAGCTATACTAGTAAATAATGCTGATTGGCTTTTAGATTTAAATTATGTAGAATTCATAAGAGATATAGGAATGCATTTCTCAGTAAATAAAATGCTTACAGCAGAATGTTTTAAACAAAGATTAGAAAAAGGGTTATCTTTCTTAGAATTTAACTATATGTTGATGCAAGGATATGACTTCTTAGAATTGAATAAGAGATATGATTGTATGATGGAATTAGGTGGAGATGACCAATGGTCTAATATGTTAGCTGGGGCTGATTTAATTAGAAGAAAAGAAGGTAAGAGAGCTTATGCTATGACTTGTTCTCTTCTTACAAATAGTGAAGGTAAAAAAATGGGTAAAACAGCTAATGGTGCATTATGGTTAGATCCAGAAAAAACATCCCCATATGAATTCTATCAATATTGGAGAAATGTAGCAGATAATGATGTTGAAAAGTGCTTATCATTATTAACATTTATTCCAATGGACGAAGTTAAAAGATTAGCATCCTTAGAGGGGTCTGCTATAAATGAAGCAAAAAAAGTTTTAGCTTTCGAAGTTACTAAATTAATTCATGGTGAAGAAGAAGCACAAAAAGCACAAGCGGCTGCAGAAGCTTTATTTGGAGCAGGCGGAGATATGAGTAATGCTCCAACAGTGAATATAACAGAAGATATGCTTAATTCTTCAGTATTAGATATTCTATTAAAAGGTGAAGTTATTCCATCTAAAAAAGAAGGTAGAAGATTAATAGAACAAGGTGGATTATATATAAATGATGAAAAAATTACTGATGTAAATGCAGTATTTACATCAGAGAATTTAAAGGATGGAGAAGCATTAGTTAAGAAGGGTAAAAAGAAATTTTATAGAATTATTTTAAATAAGTAATTTTAAGTTTTATCTAAAACATATTTTTGGTTTATCTTAATTTTTATTAAATTAGATAATAAAGAAGATATGTTTTATTTTTTTATCTATATTATTACAAATTAATAAGGTTTATTATTAAATTATTTTCGTATAAAGGACGATAATAAATAAAGAATAAAGAGTTTTGGAGGAAAAAATTAATGGCTAAGGTACAAGGTATTAACTATCTTAATTATGTAGATAAAAAGAAATTACAAAGTAAAATTTCATTTAATATAGGAGAAAAATTTACAGCTAAGGTTTCTGAAATGGACCAAGAGTCAGGAGAAGCAACTTTAAAACTTAATAACGGATGGGTTATTAAAGGTAAAATAAAAAATCCTTCAGAATTTATGGAAGGAAAAGCTTTAAAACTTGAAGTAAAGGATTTTGTTGATGATGAACTACAATTAACAGTTGTTAAAGAAGAGGGTAATAAAGAAATTGAAGGGTCATTACAAAAGGTTTTAAAAGCTGTAAATCTAGAGCCTACAAAAGAGAACTTAGCCTTATTAGAAAAAATGCTAAAACATGACATAACTCTTAGTAAAGATAATATTTTTGAGGTTAAAAATCTTTTAGATTTGAAAGAAAGATTACTTCAAGGTAGTGATGAACAAGATAAATTAATTAAACTTATTTTAGATAAAAATAATGTTTTGGAATCATCCCCAGAGGGAAAATTTATTAGTGATACATTAAAAGAGTTTTTTGAAACATTAAAAAATACATCAGATGATCTTCTTATAAGCCTAAAAGAAAATAATTTAGATATATGTAAAGAAAATATTGATAGTTTAAAACTTATAGAAAAGGGGGAGGGAGTTATATTTAAAGATTTAGAGAATATAACAGCTTCTCTTGAAAAGGTGATTAGTGAAGAGGGAAAACTATCTAATAGTTTAGATGAAACACTAGGAAATAAGAATATAGGTGGTAATTTAGATTTTAATATAGGGGAAGAGGTTAGCTTTCAAAATATATTTAATTCTCAAGAAGATGTTGATATAAGTGATTTTATAAATAAAATTCAGCAAAATATAGAAAAAAACTCAAGTAATCATATAGATAAAAATATAGGAAATGTCAATAAAGAAGTAGTTCAAGAAGGTAATTCAAATATCTTTAAAGAAAATGATAAAATTGAAGTTAATACTGAAGAAAATAATATAACATTTTCCAACAAAGAAGAAAGTAATATTTTAAATAAAGAGTATATAAATGGAATAGAAGAAAATTTTTTAAATAAAGATGAAATAGAAAATTCTATAAAAGATTTTTTAAAAGATATTACTGAAAAAGAAAATACTGTAGAACCTAAAGTAACGCAGGATAAACAATCAATTAAAGATACAGATAGTATGAGAAATTTATCGGGACTTTCTAAGATTTTAGAAGGAGATAACTCAATAAAAGATACTATAATAAAAGAACTTGATTTAGAAAAAGAATTTAATTTAAGTGATTCCATAAAAAATACAAATTTAAAAGATTTAGATCTTAGTGATGATGTAAAAAAAATTATTACATCAAGTGAAAAAATAAAAAATGAAATAGAAAATAAAATTTCAGAATTAAAAAGACTTATCAATAAGGTTGTAGAATTAGATAGTAAAATTGATAAAATAAGTGAAAGAGCTATTCTTCAGGAATTACAAACACCTATAAATAACGTAAAAATTTTTAATTCCTTAACTAATCAATATTATTATCTAGACACACCATTAAAACTTATGGAGAAAGAGTTCCCATTTAAATTAATAATTAAAAATCAAAATAAAGAAAAGAAAAAATTTGATAGTAAATGTATAAAAATCTTTGCAAGTGTTAAAACATTAAATATGGGATCTATTGATAATTATATTAATGTCAATAATGAAAGTATGGAAGTTAAAATTTCATGTAATAAAGAATTTATGAAAATTTTAAATAAGCATAAAGATAGATTAATAAAAACACTTAATGGTATAGGATATTATAGTAATGTTATAATTGAAGAGAAGAAGGAAGAAGTTACTATAGTAAATTCAGCTAAGTTTTTTGAGGATCAAAGTTTTATGGCAATTAATACATTGATATAACAAAGTATTTTATTTTTATCTGGGATGTGATAAGATTATGAATAAGAGAAGAAAGGCTGCTGCTTTAAAGTATGAAAGTACTTATGAGGCACCAGTAGTTACAGCGGCAGGTGCGGGACAAATAGCAGAAAAAATAATAGATAAAGCCAAAGAAAGTGATGTACCTATAGTAGAGAATAAAGAGCTTACAGAGCTTTTAACTAAGGTGGATGTAGGAGATAATGTTCCCGCAGAACTTTATGATGCTGTTGCTAGTGTTTTAGCCTATGTTTTAGAAATAGACAGTTTAATAGAATAAGGTGATTATATGGCATTATGGGCAATTTCTGATTTACATTTAGCATTAACAACAGATAAGCCTATGAGTATTTTTGGTGATAATTGGCATAAACATGAAGAGAAGATCAAAGAAAATTGGTTAAGTAAGATAAGTGAAGAAGACACAATTTTAATTGCTGGAGACATATCATGGTCTATGAATATGGAAGAAGGATTAGAAGATTTAAATTGGATCCATAATTTACCAGGAAAAAAGATTCTAATTAAAGGAAATCATGATTACTGGTGGAGTGGGATAAAGAGATTAAATAATCTTTATGGAGATTTGAATTTTATACAAAATACTTCTTTTAATTATAAAGATTATGCTATATGCGGTACTAGAGGATGGACTTTACCTGGAGGAAATAATTTTACTAGTCATGATGATAAAATTTATAAGAGAGAGTGTATTAGATTAAAATTATCTTTAGATGATGCTGTTAAAAAAGGATACTCTAAATTTATAGTTATGACTCATTATCCTCCTATATATGAAGGTATGGAGGATAATGAATTTGTTAAAGTTTTGAAAGAGTATGGGGTAGAGTATGTGCTTTATGGACATTTACATGGACCATCACTTAAAAAAGTATTTGAAGAAGAAAGAGACGGAATAAAATATATAATGACTTCTTCAGATTATTTAAATTTTAATCCTATGTTAATAAAAGAATAAATATAGAATTATATTATTATGTTTAGTAAGATGATTTTCAAATAAGATGAGAATCATCTTATTTTTTATTAATGTAAGTAATTTATTTAAGTACTAAGAATATAAAGAAGATAAAAAAATCCTATAGAATAGATTTCAAGTGTCTATTTTATAGGTAAAATTTTAATATTATGTAGGTTTATTTTCTAGGCTTTCTTGAGTAAGTTCTTTTTGAGTTCTAGCTAGATCTTTTAATCTTTCTTTTACACCACGTGTAGTTATAACTGTGCTAAACCATTTAAGAGCGACATCATAATTTTCACAACGTCTATTAAGTTCACCTAAAAGATACATTATGGTGCTAGAATCCATGCCGTATATAGGAAAACCTTCATTTAGATAAGCATATTCAAGACCAGTTATAGCTTGATTCATAAAAAATAATTCTCGTTCTTTAGCTTCAGGAGAATCTAGCAATCTATACATCCAAGCTATTTTTAAACATGCAATACCCTTTTTACTTGATCTAGATTTCATTACTACGTAATTTAAAAGAGCTAATTTATATCTTTCAATAGCTATTTTCACATCATATGTTTCAGGATAACTTTTTTTCTTCCATTGATCACATATATTCTTTTTAACCAAATCAATTTCTATACTCTTAATTTTTGGAAAATCTGCTTTTAATGCTGCATATCCACAATTTTCACAAGCCCAAACATCATATAAGTAAGGATTTATAAATTCATAATGCATAAATAAATCGGAATCTCTATTTTTTAACTTATAAGCTGATGATTTTACAGCAATGGCTTTGAATGTCGATTTGCATACAGGGCAGGTTACAGTTTTGTGATATAAGTAAGTTTTTGCTCTATTAGAATCACTAGAATTGGTTTTAGTTTTACAAGTTTCTTTGATTTTTCTTTCTTCTTCTTCATAGATATTTATATTTTTATTCATCTGAAAGCCTAACTTTTCTAGTCCCTTAAAAATATAATTTTTCATTTAGTATCACGCCTTAATATAAATTTATGATAAAGATTTGTTATGGATAATAACAATCTTTTGTAGTACAATATATTTATTAAAATAGTTATAATATATAAGGTTGTATTATAATATTCTTTAAAAAGTTGTAAAACTTTAGAGGTTTGGTGAAATTAATTTAATTAAAAGGATGGGTAATATGGCTGTTAAGGAGTGGAAGAGTTTTCTTTTACCTTATGAACAAGCGGTAGAGGAGTTAAAAACAAAATTTAAAAGTATAAGAAAAGAATATAGACGAAGAAATGAATATTCACCTATTGAATTTGTTACAGGCAGGGTTAAAGAAATTTCTAGTATATTGGAAAAAGCCCATAAATTTGATATGCCTATAGATAGAATAGAGTATGAGATGGAAGATATAGCTGGTATAAGGGTAATGTGTCAGTTTGTTGATGATATTGAAAAGGTTGTTAATATAATAAGATCAAGAAAAGATATGCAAATAATTTATGAAAAAGATTATGTTACTAATGTTAAGGTAAGTGGATATAGAAGTTATCATATAATTATAAAATATCCTGTATATATGGCAGAGGGAGAAAAAGAAATATTAGCAGAATTTCAGATAAGAACTTTAGCCATGAATTTTTGGGCTACTGTAGAACATTCATTAAATTATAAATATAAACATGCTATTCCAGCAGATATAAAAGAAAAATTAAAAAAGGCAGCAGATGCAGCATTTGTGTTAGATCAAGAGATGATGGATATTAAAGAGGAAATTAAAGATGCTCAAAAGTTATTTGAAATTAAGTCTAGTTTGATTTCTAATATATCGGATAACCTAGCTATTTTAGGAGCTTTAGGTAAAAAAGCGGAAGTAGCAAGATTTAGAGATCAATTAAATATTTTATTAGAAGAAGGAGACATAATGGAGTTAAGTATACTTCTTCAAAATACAGAAAAAATAATCAAGGTATATAGGGCATAAGATCATGTTTAATTTATCAATAAGTTTAATTATAATAATTTTTGGGATAGCACTTATTTTCACATCAATTTTCGGTAAATATAAGTTGTCATCAAGAATAATGAAAAAGAATATTGAGAATAAGAAGAATATAAATAAATATATAAAATGTGAAAGAATCATAGATGGCATAACAGGAGTTAGTATTGTTATATTAGCATTATTATGTATATTAAATTTACTAAAAGGTAAAGATATTTGGGTTACAGGTATGCTTGTTTGTTTATTAAATAAAATATTTATATCTGGATTTAAAAAGAAGTATGGTATAATAGATTAAAATATTATTGTTTATAAAAATAGTATTAAGAGAGAAATTAAATTCTTCTCTTAATACTATTTTTTATATTATATTCAAGTATTTTATAATTGAAAGTTTTATAAAACTAATTAGCTACTATGTTAACTAGTCTACCCTTTATAACAATAACTTTTCTAATAGTTTTTCCTTCAATAACTTTTTTAATTTCTTCACAATTTAAGGCAGATTCTTTTATCTCATCTTCAACCAAATTAGAAGGTATATCTATTCTAGCTTTAATTTTGCCGTTAACTTGAATTGCTATTTCAACTTCATCTTTAATTAATGCTTTTTCATCAAATTCTGGCCATTTTTCATTGAAAATAGAGAAGTTAAGACCTAATGCTTCCCATTTTTCTTCTGCAAAATGAGGTGCAAATGGAGCTAAAAGTTTTAAGAAATCTATTATAGTTTCTTTTAAGAAGTCATAGTTTTTAGAAGTCTCATTTGCGTATTTAGAAAATGCATTTAAAAATTCCATCAATCTAGCTATAGAAGTATTAAATTGAAGAATTTCATTATCTGCAGTTACAGCTTTAATTGAAGAATGTCTCCAGAAATTTAACTCTTTTTCAGCCTTATCTATAGTATCTTTTCCGTTTTCATTTTTCTTTATTTCTTCAATAAATGAATCAAGAGTTCTTTCTATTCTATCTACAAATTTAGAAATAGATTTTATAGTTTCGTCGCTCCAAGCCCCACCTTCAGTGTAAGCAAATCCGAACATTAAATACATTCTAAATACATCTGAACCATACTTACTAATGTAATCATCAGGTGAAATAGTATTTCCTTTAGATTTACTCATTTTTAGTCCATCAGGTCCAAGTATTAAACCTTGGTGAGTAAGAGATTTAAATGGTTCATCAAATTTTAAATATCCCATATCTCTTAGAGCTTTAGTTATGAATCTTGCATAAAGTAAGTGCATGCAAGCATGTTCTGGTCCACCCACGTATTTATCAACAGGTAATATTTGATTAATTAGTTCTGGATCAAAAGCTTTTTCACAATTTTTGTTATCAGGATATCTTAAATAATACCAAGAAGAACAAACAAATGTATCTAAGGTATCTACTTCTCTATGAGCAGGGCCACCACAATGAGGGCAAGTAGTATTTACAAATTCCTCACATTTAGCAAGTGGAGATTTTCCATCAGGAGTGAATTCCACATTGTAAGGTAATTTTACTGGAAGATCTTTTTCAGGTACTGGTACAATTCCACATTTATCACAATAAATCATAGGAATTGGAGCACCCCAGTATCTTTGTCTAGAAACTAACCAATCTCTTAATCTAAAGTTAGTTTTAGATAAACCAATACCATCCTTCACTAATTTATCAACAATAGCTTTTTTGGCTTCTTCAGAATTTAAACCAGAGAATTCTCCACTATTTACAAGTACACCGGATTCGACATAAGGAAGAGTTTCCCCACCTTCAATAACTCTTTCTATTGGAAGGCTATATTTTGTAGCAAATGCAAAGTCTCTTTCATCATGTGCAGGAACAGCCATAACAGCACCAGTACCATATGTATTTAACACATAGTCACCAACCCAAACAGGTACTTTTTTATTATTTATAGGGTTAATAGCATATGCACCTGTAAATACACCTGTTTTTTCTCTAGAAATAGATTGTCTTTCTATTTCAGATTGTTTTTTAGCAGCTTCTCTATAAGCATCTACAGCAGCTTTGTTTTCTTCAGTAGTGATTTCATCTACTAATTTGTTTTCAGGTGCTAAAACTACATAAGAAACACCAAATAGAGTATCTGGTCTTGTAGTAAACACATTGAAAGTTAAATCAGAACCATCTAACTTGAAAGTTACTTCAGCTCCAGTTGATTTACCTATCCAATGTTTTTGCATTGATTTAGTTTTTTCAGGCCAATCTAAGGTATCTAATTTTTCTAGTAATTCATCTGCATAATCAGTTATTTTTAAGAACCATTGAGTAAGATCTTTTTTTATAACCTCAGAATCACATCTTTCACAACAACCATCAACTACTTGTTCATTTGCAAGTACTGTATTACAACTAGGACACCAATTTACTGGAGCATTTTTTCTATATGCCAATCCTTTTTCATATAATTTTAAGAATAACCATTGAGTCCATTTATAGTAATCTTCCTCACAAGTTACTATTTCATTTTCCCAGTTGAACATAGCACCCATAGCTTTTAATTGCTCTTCCATTTTAGCAATATTTTTTACAGTTGAATCTTTAGGGTGAATTCCAGTTTTGATTGCAAAGTTTTCAGCAGGAAGTCCAAAAGCATCAAATCCCATTGGTTGAAATACGTTATATCCTCTCATTCTTTTAAATCTAGCCCAGGAATCTACTGGCCCATAGTTAAACCAATGTCCAGCGTGTAACTGACTTCCAGAAGGGTAAGAGAACATTTCAAGAACATATAATTTTTCTCCTTCTTTTTTAGGATCAAATTTATATAACTCAGTTTCTTCCCATTTTTTTTGCCATTTTCTATCAATTTCAGTATTATAACTCATAATATTAGTCCTCCTTTTAACTTTTTTAATTTATTATAAATATAATTTTTAAACTAAAAAAAGCTTTCATCTCAAAATAAGAGACGAAAGCTGTATTCGCGGTACCACTCTAATTAGAATATATAAATTATATATTCTCAACTTGTTATGAATAACGGTAAATAACCGTATCTATTTATTATCATAGATAAACTCCCAAGCAAGTTCACATATTAGTGCCTCTGTTTTTCACCAAACAACAGCTCTCTTTACACACATTATATATTACTACTCTTGTTCATTGTTTTTATAAGATATTAAATTGTATATTGAATTTATTATAGTGTAAAAGAAAATTTATGTCAACCTTACTATTTTAGCCTTTTTAATAAGTGATCTTCACTATAATTAATAAATACAGTTAAAGCATAATCAAATATTATAAAAGCAAATTGAGCTAATATTAATATGAGAAAATAAGGTAAATTTATGTTTATAGCTTTAAAGAGTAAAGTTTTATAAATACAATATAAAATTCCTAAAGAAGAATTAAAAAATAGAAATTTAAGTAATAATTCTATAAAAGGTTTATTTATACACTCTATAAAAAATTTTATAATTCCATAAATACCAAATAAAATTATGTAACCTAGAGCGATCCCTTTAGAAGGAATTAATATTAAAGATAAAAGGGATGTTGCACCATATACGGTAAAGGTTGTTTTTATATTGGTACTTAAAAGAGTTAGTGGAATTAAAGCAGAGGCAACTATAAGAAAAAATAGAGTATTTACAGGAATTAAAATACTTAAGTAAAGACATATTATACTTATAGCAGTAAAAATTCCTCCCTTAGCTATATTGTTACTAAGAAAATTTTTCTTATTCATATATTTCTATTCTCCTTAAAATGTTAATTTCACTTATTTAATAAGAAAACTTATCTTCATATGGGCATAAAGCTTAAGGAAGATAAGTTTTACAATCTTATGAACAAAATTTTAAAAACAAGAAATAAGGTCGCCACCCATACATTCACATAAAGAATCTGCACACCAAAGTTTTACGCATAAGTCGCACATATCATTATCACGAGTGCTTTTGCCATAATAATTTTTTCTATAACTATTATTTTGAGTAGATAAATTATTATATGCATTTCTATATTCAATATTTGAAGGATTTAAATTAAATGCAGTAGTTATATAAGTACTTGCACTATCATACCATCCTTTTCTAAGATATATTAAACCCATTAAATAATTCCATTCAGCATCTTTAAAAGCAACGTTATTTAATTGTTGCTCAGCCGCCGATAAATTTCCAGAGTTGATATCCATTCTAATTCTTTGATATATATCACCATTTGAATTATCATATGATTGATTATTTGATGTATTATAGTTATTACTTTGATTATTATAGGAATTTTGTCTTTGACTATAACTATCAGAAGTATTTTTCATTAAATATTCATAAGCCTCATTTATTTCCATCATTTTTTGTTCAGCTAGGTCTTTTAAAGGATTATCACCGTATTGATCTGGATGAAATTGTTTAGCTAATTTTTTATAAGCTGATTTTATTTCATCTCTTGATGCACCTTGTCTAACTTGTAATACCTCATAAGGATCTCTCATTTTTTTCACTCCTTTTAAATACTTTATCCATTTTTTCCATTAATCCAAATTGAATTATATTATATAGTAGGTCTATATTTTTTTTTATAGGAAGCCTTTGTAGTATATTTAAGGCATTAGCTCCACAAGTTGTTAAAATAAAATCTATTCTCTCTTCTATTTTACTAGAAAAATCTAAATATGATAACTGATTTACATTTAAAATATTATTTATTGCATTAAACTTATTTTCCTTCATATCTTTTTCTAAATCATCAAAAGCATCTATAAGATAAATCCATTTACCTATATTATACCCTAGAAAATATAAACTTTCTTTAATATTTTTGTCTAATGCATAATTACTAATTAAAAAACCTGTTAAATCAGCAAAGGGATGAGAGATTTTATCTAAATTTAAATTTTCTATTTTTCCACTTTCCATAGCGCTTAATTGACTTAATGAATTTTTTATATAAGTTTCTATCTTTTCAGTATCTTTATTGTTTTTTAAATATCTTTTTAGTAAATCACCCATTAGTTTATGGGAGAGCTTCTTATCATCATTAGCATCATCTAAAAGTTTATAATAGCTAAGAATGATGTTACAATAGGCGGCATAATCTATGGCTTTATTATTTTTTATAATAATTTTTTTTTCAGTAGGGTGAACTATGCATCTAATTCGATCTAGTTCTCTTTCTTCCTTAGAAAAACCATCTAATAATATAGCTAAGAAGGTCATATCATAATTTAAAGTAATTCTAGGAAAGTTACCATAATTTTTTTTTATACTTCTACATAAGCCACAATAATATGCTTTAAATTTTTCATAATCTTTCATTTTTAATTCCATTTTACATGGAGTAACATATCCAAACATTTTAAAGCCCCTTTGTAAAGCCTTTTTCACCTAAGATTTCATATATGTTTTTAGAAGTAGTATCTTTCATTGTATATCCTAAAAGAGTAACCACTTCTTCGATTTCTTTTTCACTTGTAGACTCTATTTCAATATATGGAAAAGGACAAAACTTTTTATCATTTATATCAATTTCTATTAAAGTATTTTTATACTTATAACTTTCTCTATATTTTTTTATAGATTCAATAAGGTTTAGGCCCAAAGATTTAAAAATAGCTGAACCCATATCACTATTTAAAATTTCTGTTTCTGCCTCTTCCATAATCTTATATTTTTCTTGACTAAGCATTTTTTTTACAGTCATATAACAGATGGTTTTATTATGTAATAAATCTTCAATAATTCTAATTCTTGCATAACCTTTTTTTTCTAAAAGCCTTCTATTTTCAAAATCATAAATATTATTTATTTGATTTTCTTCTTTAACTTTAATGGCTCCTATATTAGTGGCAATTTTTCTTATGTTATCTACATCTATATCTATTATTCTAGTCTCCATTTCTTGCATAACAAAATCACTCCTTAATATTGAAATTATATCATATAAAAGTATTTATATGTGTAAAAACTTAGTTATAAAATATAATTTTAAATAGCAAGATTACACATATTGTAGTTTACGCCAAAGTGTATATAAATTATAATTATAAATTTTATTAAGGTAGATAAATTCAATGTATATAGTTTATAGAGGTTGCATGAAAGAGGGTAAAAGGATATAATTTTCAATATGAATTATAAGGTTAAAGGAAGTGGAGAATTTTTGGAATATATAAAAGAGATTAATATTAATGAAGCGGTTATTCACATATTAGATAATAATTCTGATGAACCTATATTAAATGAATTTGGATTAGATCTAACAGAAGAAATATATGGTTTTTTATATAAACACATTCAGAAAGTTTTTAGAGATGAAGAGCTTAAGTATGCTAAGTTTAAAGAGAGTAGGGGAATTGTAAAGGAAATTTCAAGGGAGTATTTGTCAGGACACAATAATATTCTAGAAGTTTCTAAGGAACTTGCAAGACAAATGTTTTCTCTTATGAAATCAAAAGGCAATGTACCTTCTTGTGATCTATTAATAGTATCGGTTTCTACAGAATATGGACCTATGTTGGGAATTTTAAAAATGGATTATGTTAAGAATTATATGCATACAGTTGAATTCGTAGAAAATAAAATTGGAATTAATATAATTCCTCAAGTAACAGGATTACCAGCAAGCTCTCAAAGAATACAAAAGGCTGCATTTATCAAACCAGTACCTAATGAAGAGGGAGTAGAACTGATGATCCTGGATAAGAAAAAGAGTTCTAAGGAAAAGGAAAAAGAAGATTATGGTACTAATTATTTCTTAGAAAGTTATTTAGGGTGTGAGATTTTAACTAATGAAAGAGATATGACTAAAGGTTTTTTACAGGCTACGGAACAATGGACGAGAGAAAACTTTAGTGATAATGCAGAGAAAGCAGAAAAGATAAGAAGAAAAGTAAAAGAAACATTAAAAGAAGAAGAAAATATAGATTTAAACGAATTTTCTAAAGAAGTATTTGGTGAAGAGGAAGAAAAAGCAAATCATTATGTAAATTACATAAAAGATACTGGTATAGAAGAAAATATTTCAGTGGATAAAGCATGGGTAGAAAAAAAGCTTAAGAGAATTAGATTAAAGATAGATGGGGATATAGATATTTATTTAACTGAAGAAGCTTATAAAGATTTTAATAGATTTCAAATTAAAAGAAATGGTGACGGAAGTATAGACATGGTAGTGAAACATGTTATAAATTATATAGAAAAATAGAATAACTTATATTATCATCTTTTAGAAAATAAGAATTAAAAAATACTGAAGATAAGCATTGTTTACTTAACTTCAGTATTTTTATTTTAAGATATAAATTTTTTATTTATTTAAAACATTTTCAGAACCTAAAATATCCACTATCTTATCTTCTACAAGTTTTTGTATATTATCTCTAGAGAAGCCAAGATATTTTCTAGGATCAAATACTTCTGGTTTATCTCCAAACATTTTTCTAATTGATCCAGTCATAGCAAGTCTTAAATCTGTATCCATATTTATTTTACATACGGACATAGAAGATGCTTTTCTTAACATTTCTGTTGGAACACCTTTAGCACCTGCTAAATTTCCACCATAGTTATTACACATTTCAACGTATTTAGGATCAACAGCTGAAGCACCATGTAAAACTATTGGGAAGTTGTGGAATCCGTTTTCTTCTAATTTTTTAGTTATTAATTCAAGTCTATCAAAATCTAGTTTAGCATCACCTTTAAATTTATATGCTCCATGGCTTGTGCCGATAGCTATAGCTAAAGAATCAACACCAGTTGCTTTAACAAATTCTACAGCTTCATCGGGATCAGTATATGTTGCATCTTTTGAAGCAACCTTAACTTCATCTTCAACACCAGCAAGTTTACCAAGTTCTGCCTCTACAACTACACCTCTTGAATGAGCATATTCAACGACTTGCTTAGTAACCTTAATGTTTTCTTCAAATGGGAAATGAGATCCGTCAATCATAACAGATGTAAATCCTACATCAACAGCTTTTTTACAAGTTTCAAAATCAGGACCATGATCTAAGTGAAGAGCTATTTCTATTCCAGATTCTTCACAAGCAGCATCAACTAAATGTTTTAAATAAGTAGGTCTCATATATTTCATAGCTGAAGAAGATACTTGAAGTATAACTGGAGAATTTTTTTCTTTTGCTCCATCTACAATAGCTTGAACGATTTCCATATTGTTAATGTTAAATGCACCAATTGCATATCCTCCTTGGAAGGCTTTTGCAAACATTTCCTTTGTTGTAACTAATGGCATGAAAATTCCACCTTTCTACCCCATGTGGGACTCAATAAGTCCTGTATGGACAATTTTGTTGATAATTAATTATATTATATATTAAAATTTGTTAATTTTCTATATTTATATTATATATAAAAAAAGTAAAATACACAAAACTTTATATTAAATAATAAGAAAAGTTTAAAATATGTTTTCAATATTAGGTTTTTGAAGGTCTTTTATATGGTTCATAAAGTACTTTACAGAGTGTACACTTACTAAGGAATCATCTTTATTCTTGCATCTTATGTATTGAGTAAGTTTTACAATTTCATCACTTACACTATGCAAATCATTATCATTAGTGAATATCGAAATAAAAACTGAATGATCATTCCAGGTATCTAAAAGAGACATAGAAGCTTTATAGGCTAAATCCCATTTTTCATCAACTATATGTTCTTCTATTACGGAATTCAAACTAAATATTTCTGCTGAAATTTGATTTAAATAGTTTAAACAAAATATTATTCCTAATATCATGGATATAAAAATTACACAAGAAATAATGCTGTTTTTCATATTATTTTTTCTTTCCTTTCTTTTTATCTTTTAATTGGTACATAAATTTTCCTTCTGTATTAATATAAGCATGAAATACATTTTTTGCAGAATATATCTTTTTATTTTCTAGTACGTTCATAAGCCATTCTTTATCTTTATTTATTAGTCTAAGATTTTCATTATTTATATTTCCATCTAGAATTAGTGAGACAGGCATTTTCTCCTGTTTTACCTTAATATTTAGATCTTGTTTTGTTACTTTATCGATGTCAGATTTAGGAATAATAGATAGTTGTCCACTGGTTTCTAAAATAGCATATTGAACATCATCTACATTATATATATCTTTTAATCTTAGCTCCTCTAAAAGATCATTTATATTGATTCTTTGGGAACGTAATTCATTAACATCGATCTTACCATTTTCTATTAAGATACTTGGTTTACCTGAAAAAATCACTCTTGCTTTTTCACTTTTAAGTTGTACAATGGAGGTAATAACCTGTAAAATTAATAAAACGATTAATGGAATAATGGTATGAATTAAGGGAATTCTATTATCTTGCATAGCTACACTAGCTAGTTCAGAAACCATTACAGTTAGAACTATTTCAAAGGGTTGAAGTTCTCCAATTTGTCGTTTACCCATTAAACGTACAACTAATAAAGCTAAAAAATATAAAATAACGGTTCTAATTAGAAGTATATACAAAAATATCACCACACTTAATTTAATAATTATAAATAATTTAAAAAGATAAAAAATATGTGTAAATTAAAACATCTTGTTTATAATGTTCCCTATGTTTTAAAGTTATATGTAATTTTTTTTGATTTATGGGAGGAATAAATATGAGTGATAAATTAAAGTTATTTTTAAGGGATTTAAATAAAAATGTTATTGTTGAAAAAGGAATTCAGTTATATGACATAGTAAAAGAATTTAATATAAATAAAGAAAATCCTATTATTTTAGCTAAGGTAAATGACGACGTTTATGAACTTACAGAAAAATTAAAAACAGAGGGTAATTTTGAGGTTATTACAAATAAAAGTGATTTAGGAAGAAGAAGCTATATTAGAACTTTACAATTCGTACTTGTAAAGGCAGCATATGACGTGTTAGAAGAATGTGAAGTAGATATTCAACATTCTTTAAGTAGAGGGTTGTATTGTGAAATCCATAAAGATAATATTTTAACTTTACAAGAACTTAAAGCTATAAAAAATCGAATGAGAGAAATTATAGATGCAAATGAACCAATATATAAGGAAGAATTATCTAGAGAAAAAGCTATGGAAATATTTAGATCTTATAATATGATTGACAAAGTTATGCTTTTAGAATCACTTTCAGTATCTAAAGTTAAGTTATATAAGTTACAAGATAGATATGATTATTTTTATGGTTCTATGGCATATTCAACTGGAGTTGTTAAGTCATTTGAATTAGTTCCTTATAATTCAGGTTTTATCTTAAGATATCCTACTTTGGATTCACCTAATGAAATACCTAAATTTGTAGAACACAATAAATTGGCTAAAATTTTTAATGAAACCGAAGCATGGGGAGATATTTTAGAGGTTCCACATGTTGGAGCATTAAATAAGATTATAGATGATAAGCATATAAAAAAATTAATATTAATAAATGAAGGACTTCATGAGAAAAAGATTGCATATATCGCAGATATGATTTCACAAAAGAAAACTGCTAAATTAGTTTTAATTGCAGGACCTTCATCCTCAGGAAAAACTACTTTTACAAAACGACTTTCTGTACAATTAGCTGTTAATGGTCTAAGACCAGTACAAATTTCTATGGATGATTTTTTCGTAGATAGAGAACTTACACCAAAAGACGAAGATGGAAATTATGACTTTGAATCTATAAATGCTTTAGATATTAAATTATTTAATAGGACCATGAAAGCAATATTAAATGGTGAGGAAGTAAAAATTCCAACATTTAATTTTAAGACAGGTAAAAAAGAATGGAGAGGGGATAAAGTCAAGCTCCCTAAAAATGGAATAATTTTAATAGAAGGAATTCATGGCTTAAATGAAAAATTAACTTCATCTATAAGCAAAGATGAAAAGTTTAAAATCTATATTAATTGTTTAACCCAATTAAATATAGATAATCATAATAGAATTCCTACGACAGATGTAAGAATGGTTAGAAGAATTGTAAGGGATAGTTTAACTAGGGGATACGATGCAGAAGATACTTTAGTTAGATGGCCATCAGTAAAAAGAGGAGAGAAGAAAAATATTTTTGTTTTTGAAGATGAATCTGATATTATGTTTAATTCTAATTTAGTTTATGAAATATGTGTACTAAAGAAGTATGCCTTAGCTGAACTTGAAAAAGTAGAAAAAAATTCTCCTGTATATTATGAAGCTTGGAGATTAAAAAGCTTTTTACATTTCTTTAGAGAAATTGATATGGAATTAGTCCCTGAAAATTCTCTATTAAGAGAATTTATAGGTGGAAGTTGTTTTTATGATTATTAATTTTTTTCTTTTTTTATATAAAGTTTATAAAAATGTAGTTATATAGTTTATAATATAGATAAAATAGTATATTTAAATAAATCAAAATTAATGCCACGCGAAAGGAGAAAAAACATGTTCGTCACCAAGGGGAAGGAATTAATAGATGTTTGTGAAGAAAATAATTTAACCATATGGGAATATGCACTTAAGATGGAAATGGAAAATTTAGATGAGCCTAAAGAGGTTATATGGGAAAAGATGAAGCATAACTTAATAGTTATGCAAGAGGCTGCAGAATATGGATTAAATAATAAGACAAAATCTATAAGTGGGCTTATAGGTGGAGATTCTTTTAAGCTCTATGAGTATTTAAATCAAAAGCAAAGCTTAACAGGTGATGTTATGATAAAAGCCATGGCTAGGGCAGTATCTTGTTCAGAGGTTAATGCATCTATGGGAAGAGTCGTTGCAGCTCCAACGGCAGGTTCTTGTGGTATTTTACCTGGAGCATTAATCACCGCTGCTGAAAAACTAGGAAAAGGTGAAGAAGAATTAATTAGGGCCTTATTTACAGCATCTGCAGTAGGAAATATTATAGCTCAGAATGCTACTTTAGCCGGAGCAGAAGGAGGATGTCAAGCTGAATGTGGTTCTGCAGCAGCTATGGCTTCTGCGGCAATAGTAGAAATGATGGGGGGAACTCCTAAAATGGCATTGCATGCAGGTGCCATAGTTATTAAGAATATTTTAGGATTGGTTTGTGATCCTATAGCAGGTCTAGTTGAAGCTCCCTGTGCAAAAAGAAATATGTCTGGTGCAGTTAGCGCATTAACTACGGCGGATATGGTTATGAGTGGTATTGAAAGTATAGTTCCTTTTGATGAAGTAGTAGATGCCATGTATAAGGTTGGTAAAAGTTTACCATGTTCTCTTAGGGAAACGGCTTTAGGAGGAGTTGCAATTACACCAACAGCATTAAAACTTCAGAAGAAAATTTTTAATAAGTAAAAATATAAATTATAAAAAGGCACTAAATTTATTTTGATAGATTTAGTGCCTTTTTATAACTAATATGCAAATTTTATATTTTTTTATGAATTCAGTAACTTTTACTTTTTTTAAGAATAATATATTTAGGGAGAAATACTATTTAGGAGAATAAAAATTGAAGTGTTTAAAAGGAACAAAAACAGAAAAAAATTTATATAAAACATTTACCGGGGAATCAAGAGCAAGAAATAAATATACTTTTTATGAAGAAAAAGCTAGATGTGAAGGAAACCAATATGTAGCAGAAATTTTTGCGGAAACTGCTGATAATGAAAAGGCACATGCTAGAGAAGTATTTTGTAGATACTTAGGATTATTGGGTGATTCAAAATCTAATTTAAGAGATGCTATTATGGGAGAGATGATGGAAAATAAGGAGATTTATAGACAATTTGAGGAAGAGGCTAAAAAAGAAGGATTTCCAGAAATAGCAGATTTTTTTAAAGAGTTAAGGGAAGTTGAGGAGAATCATGCTAAAAGATATGCAACTATCTTAAAAAGATTAGATAATGGAACTCTTTATAAAAGAGATAAGATTGTTAAATGGCAATGTATGAATTGTGGATATATCTATGAAGGAAAAGAAGCACCAGAAAAATGTCCGTTATGTAAATATCCAAGAGGATATTTTAAAATATATTGTGAAGATTATAAATAAGAGGAAAGAAAGTTATGGAAATTATATATCCAAGTGAATTTAATAAATATATGGATAAGTTAGAATCCAAGTACGATATAAATGAGGCAGTTAAAAATGAGTTAACTTTTAATAAATATGAAGATTTTAGATTGTTTAATAAAAAGAGAGGTGCTAAAAGACAGGATATAGTTTTTTATTAAATGCAAAATTTATATTTAATCTAATAGAAAATATCACAAGTTATATATTTTAAGAATATTAAAAGAATAAATTTAATAATATAATAGTGATGAAAAATTTTTAAGGTGAGATGAGGATGACATATAGAAGAGTTATACAAAATTACTATTCAGATATAGGAAATCTATCTGATCTTTTAACTAAACTAGTTGGAGTCTATGGAACTTTAATTGGGGGAGCAGATACTTTAAACAAAATAGCGTTATCCTCAAAAGGTGATATAAAAAAAGCATTAAAAAGAGCAAATGAATTAGGTAATATAATAGATGGTTTGATTAATAGCTTGGAAAATAGTACCAAAAACTATTCCCAGTATTCAGATATAAAATCTAAAATAGTAAAAGAATATATGGATGAAAAAACTGTTTTAAAAGAGATAGAGGAAGAATTAAAATTTAAAGATTAATTAAAATTTTATATTATTAAGTTTGTAGTAACTAATAAGGGGCTGTCGCACTAAAAAATAGTGCGACAGCTTTTTGCGTAAAAAATAAATCTCCCACTCGAAAGAGTGAAAGATTTATAGTAAAATTA
>NZ_JAUSWN010000012.1:0-107877 GCF_030815255.1 Hathewaya limosa | reverse complement strand
TTTCCTCCATAATTAAATTTAATTTATGAAGATCTTCTAGTTTATCTATTTGAATTTCAGAATTAATATTCATTTGTATAATCATAATTACCTCCCGTTTGAATGTTGGTAATTATATTATTATACATAAACTTAATTCTTACATCCTTAAATGATCACTTTCTTACATTTTTATAGTATCATTTATACTGTATTAAACATTGACATAATCATTCCCTTTTCTAAAGAACTATCTTATCTACCACAAACCTTTTGTATGAAAAATTCGTCTATAAGTACCTCCACCCTTACAGGTTTCTATATTGGCAACGCTATGGACACATATTCTCATGTAACAGAAAAGATTCAAAATAATACAATATATATATTTTAAAAATTAGTAGTAAAAAATAAATTTGCTACCAACTAAATATCATTGGTAGCAAATTCGTAGTAATTATTAAAATTTTATATATTAAATGTTTTTAAAACGTTGGTATTACTTAGTTAAACTAACCACAGTTTCTAGCAGTAGCTTTCTGCCGTTCAAAGTTCGTCTCCGACTCCTTTTCATGGGAAAGCCTTGCATGGACAGTTGTAGTAAACTTACTTCGTCCCTTTGGTCCTTGTAAGTTTAACCACAGTTTCTAAATGCATGTAGGGGTTATATAAGGCAAAAAGGAAAAATATAAATAATTCATTTACCTAAATTCACTCTTTTGTGTATGCATCTATATATAGCTCGATTGCTCTTTGTGTTAAACGATATCTGTATGGTTCATTATCCTTAAATTTCACTCTTTCAATCAAACCTTGCTTTATATCCAAAAGCTTACAACGTGTAGCTACTACGTTTTTAGAATAATCTAACTCCTCTGCGATTTCTCTTGCAAACTTATACTCATTATCTGCATTAGAAAGTTCAATAATGATATTCAAATCTTCTTTTGGTAATAATTTTCTTTGATCAATTTTAGATATTTCATTTAGTAACTGTGGTGAAAATGACTGTATTACTACTTGACTTCCACATACATTACATTTATTATTACTAAACTCTAAAAAAGGTACATCTTCAATTCTGAATAATTTCCCACAATCTTTATTAGTACATTGTATTTTTTTTGTGGTAGCCATATATTCTGTAACTACTTTATTAAAATTAAATGGTCTCTCGATAAAATATTTTCTATATTCAGTACCTTTAGGCTTTCCCCAACTAATATTATTACTCTTAGCTAAACCATAATTAATACAGTAAATGTATACTAACTTACCATCTTTATCACTTAACTCATCATATTTACTTAGAAAATGATTTAATTCCAGTGTCTTTAAGAAGTTTTCTAAGTTTGGATATACATGAAAGTGACTTGAGTACGGTGAATTTGATAAATATATTTTACCTTTCAAATCCCCTGTAACTATCCTCTTCTTTATTTCTAATAATTTATCTATAAGTAATCTTTTTAACTCATTTAATTGAAAAATAGAAATTCTTTCATTTAGCGACATTAAGCAATATGTATTTGTATGAAAAAATGTATCAATCTTTTCATTAAAATACTTTTCAGCAGCTACTTCTATATCTGACTTCGTTATTTGCTTTTGGAAAATTATTCTGTTTTGATGGCAATAAGAAAGTATATATCCTATTATTCTCGGAACATTCATTGAAACTTGAAATAAAAGTTCATAGTACTCACTAATATTAGTTTTTGATGTATCGAAAAAATATTCTAAGTCCTTTCCGGTAAAGTGTAAAATTCTTTTTTCTATTAATCTCTTTGTAAAATCAATAGCATATTCCTCCATCTTATTCCTATCAAACTCTGAATATAAGTTATAAAAATCTAAATTTATTGTATCTATTTTGCCTGGATCAATCTTACCGTAATGAATACGGTTTGGATATGCAGCAATTTTAAATTTAATAAACTCCTCTGACCAATTATTTAGAGGCGCAATAATTGTATCTACAAACATTTTGATTGCATCATCATCTATTTCTGATAAGTCATCCAATAGAACTACCAAATGTTTAACATCAAGTGCTTTTAGTATTTCTTGTATCTCATTTATTATATCCTTAATTTGAAAGACTTTTAAAAATATCTCTGAAAATTGAACTGCTTTTCCATTAATATCTTTAGTTTGTTTTCCAGTATCATACTTTGAATTATCTTTTAGTCCTAGAGTTATTGAATCTGGTTTAATAGTTGCTGTAGTTTCTGTTACACCAATTGATTTAGATGCTGATTTTTGTTGTTCTAAGCTATTATTGATACTAATGTTACTTTGTTTTATAACAGGTATTTCTATCTCCATTAGGTGTCTATTATTCTCAATTTTATTATTTAAATTTTCAATCTTATCTTTAACAATTGTAGGCTTTGTATTAATAATTTTACTAATAGTACGCTGAAATAAACTGTTATATTTTTGAGTTAACTCATTCTTAATTGCCTTCAGTATGTTTTGAATAAATGTTCTTTCTAATAAATATTTTTCTAGTATCTGTGGAGTCAAATATTCCCTCAGATGATCATAATCTATAACTTGCGCTTGTGATGATTCATATATTGTTTTTACATCAATATAACATGGCAAATATGTCTTCTTTTTTCTAAGTTCTCTTTCCATCTTTAAAAATATTGTAGATTTACCAGTTCCTTTTCTACCTATTAGAAAAGTTGTATTATCTAATAAGCACTTTTTTAATATATGATCGTTTGGCAATAAATCTGTATATAACTCATCTAAAAGATTTTCTCCATCTTCATCTATTAAATCAGCTCTTCGGTATTTTTTAAGGACTCCACAGTCTGTGAAAAATTATCTATCTCTTTCTTTGTATATCTCATACCTTTCACCCCAAATAACACTTATATTATTTTAGTTAACTATTCTAGTACACTCTAATCTAATTCATTTACCAATTTAAAAGCCTTAATTGTTTCTTCATAACAATCTATATAATTTTATATATTATCTAACTAAATATCTTTATCTTTTTTAGTTACTGCAACTTCTGAAAATGTATAAGCATTATAGTGCAATGAACTTTGAATATTATCTAGATTACCTTTATATTCATCAGCTAAATTCCAAATATCATCAAAATGTTTTAAATATGATTGAAAAATTCCATCCTTAACATTTTTGTATGAAAATAATGGTGCAGCTGAACCTTTTACCCCATATAAATGTGGAGTTACTAGCATTTCTGAATCAAATCTATATATTGAGCAATACAATGGAGTATCATGGAGCCTTATCTCTATACATCCTAATTTAATTAGTTCATTTAATCTGATTAAGCTTGTCTCGATTCTAGAAGTGATAGATCCTTCTTCTTTTTCCTCAATATTTCTTTGACTAACAGAAGCACAATTTGGTTTTCCTAATAATATCCTAATCCTACAATTTTGTTTATACTTATCTTGTATTATTTTTTTAAAATCAGGATGGTCTGGTAAAAATGCTACAGCATAACCTAAAATATCTATATTTTCTTTAGCATCTGCAATTTTCTTTATCCAAATATTATTATCTAGTAATCCTCTTTTGGACCACACACCTACAACTCCTGTTTTTGAAGCTTGTTCTAATAGATTTACTGATTCTCTTAAACTTATATCTACTTTTTGAAGTTTATTTACTACTGGTTTTAAAGGATCGCCAACAAAAGAATTAAGTAAAAAATAGATTACGCATGCTGCAATTATTGATGTACCTATGCTAACAAAAATACTTCCAACATTTTGATTTATAAAAAATGATACTATTATAGTTATAATTCCTATTAAAAAAATAATTATATAAACTATAGATTCCTTACTTTTAAAATTCTCATTCATTATAATAATACTGCCTTTCCTACTTAATAAATGGATATTCTTTATTATCAAGATAATCTTTAATCCTTACCCATTGTGCCTCATGAATATTTAATTTATTTAGTTCATCTATATTAAAGAATTGTACATCTTTTGATTCATCACTAATAGTAAGATTACCTGCCACAACCTCACAATTAAAGCATATAGAAAATTGTTGTCTTATTTCACCATCTGAATATTCAATAACATGCTGTGGATCTGTATATATTCCTATTAACTTATTAATCTTTACATCATACCCTGACTCTTCCTTAACTTCTCTTATAATCGTTTGTGAAATTGATTCACCAGTTTCCATTGCTCCACCTAATAATGACCACATATTATTGTCTTTCCTTTTATGTAGTAATATTCTACCAGATTGATCTATTATAACAGCAGATGCTGCTGCAACAATTGAGTTTGCCATAGGTGAATTTTTATCATGATAGTAATCTTTTCTTCCCATTTTTAATACCCTCCTCAATTTAAATTAAAAATTTTTATTCTATATAAACATTTTTATATTATTTATAATCTATTTCTTAATGAAACTATCCCATTTTAAACTTATCTACTATAATTATACTTCAATTTTTCCTATTATTCCATTATTTTTCCTAAAATAATATTTCTTTTCCTATAATACCACTCTTAAACACAAACTCCACTTCCACCAAACTTATCACCTTTACCTGCTCCACCACCTGCATAAAAAGCTCCTCATCAAACTCTTTAAGAATATCTTCCTTATTTTTAAGCAATTTCTTAATTTCTTTTACTTTCTGAAATCCCTTCTCCCTTATTAAATCCGTATTATCAAACTTAGCTTTCTTTTCTTTTAACTTCTGTATTTCTTCTTCAAGTCTTTGGTATTCTTCATCATAAATCTGATTGTCTAAGCCACTTCTTACATTCAACCTTACCAAATTCATCATTTGTTCTTTCAGCTCTTGTAGCCTTTCATTTATGCCCTTTACCTCTTCCTCATCTTCTTTACTTTCAAAAACTTTGTTTATATTTTTCATTAGTTTTTTAATAAACTCCTCTTTGTTCTCAATAATCTTATTTATTGATTTTACAAAAGCAGCTTTTAACTTTTCTTCATCTACTGCTTTCATATCGCAAGCCTTAACCCCGTTGTCTATATGATTTGCACAAAGCCAAACTGGTCTTATGTCAATATCATGGACACGAAAGGTCAAGTTCAGTCATTTTTCTTTGAACTCTCTTTAATGATACATTAAACCCTTGTGTACTAAGTATATGATGAATCCTAGGAGCACCGTATATGCCTTTATTCTCTTTGTATATCCTTTTAATAGCTGATTTTAGTTCCTTATTTTCTACTTCTCTTGCAGAGTTAGTTTTATCAAAAGATTTATAATATGTGCTTCTGGCTACGCCTAGAACAGTACACATAGTCTTAATATTATGGTTGTTTTTATTAATGTCTATAAATTCTATTACTTGATTTAATTTCTTGTTGCAAATATGGCCATAGCTTTTTTTAATATTTCATTTTCCTCTTTAATTTTTGCCATTTCTTTTTTTAGAGTTTTAACTTCTTTTAAGGTCATGACTTCATTATGATCTATTTTTACTTCTTTAACATCTTTTATCTAGCCGTTAATTGTTGATTTTGCAATGCCATATTCGCTATTTAGCTCTGTTAAGCTCATCCCTGTTTTATATAAGTCTACTATCATATCTTTATATTCTTGATCGTATCTTTTGCCCTTTCCCATTGTGGACACATCCCTTCTTAACTAAATATTATTTTACTTAGTTTGACTTAATGTGTCCACTACTTTATACTAATACCAACCTTTGTTTTATCTACTTTTGGTACAAGTTTTTAAAATGTACCTGTTTTAATCTTAAGTATCTTAGAAACAATTATTTAGTTCTTGTAAACTTGCTTTAGTTTTCATCTTTTATATATGTTAACTGTGGACCATAAATAGGAATTCTCATTTTACCAAATTTATTACCCCTGTAACGCTTCCATCCTCCTATTTTTACTAAAATACCTTGTATTTCAAAAGAATCACTTCTTTTTATATCTTCTTTCTTTTTACCAAAACATTCACACCAGATCTCTTGAATGCATACTCTCATTCTTTTTACGTTACCTACTAAAGTTTCAGTGCCAAATTCGCTGTCACCGACTAAAAAATTACGTCTTTGAAATAAGTCCATCTCATCCCAATTATGAGGTAAAAGTGTATTTAAATAATCTCTAACAAGACCTTCACGATCATCTTCTTCCATAGCCTCTTGCTGATGCTGATAAGCCATTACTGCTGATTCTCCTTTTAAGGTTAGTTCTTCTCCTGCTTTATACTTCACAATTGCCTCTGCCCAAATTTGATCGACTTCATTTTGTGTAAGTTCATCCCAAACACTCTTTTTTCCTAATTTAACTTGAACGGGCCAAAATCTTCTGTTGCCTGTAACATCTCTTAAAAATCCTTTTTCTGCATTAGTAGTTCCAACTATAATACACTGTCTAGGGTGGTTTTCAACAATTACTCCATAGCTTTGTCTAAACTTATCATCTGTTCTAGTTATAAAGGATTTAACTGTTTCAACATCCATTTTTCTAAGCCCCGCAAACTCTCCAAGTTCTAAAATCCAGTATCCTTGAAGCTTTTCTGCGGCAGCTTTATCTCTCATATCTGATATAGTTAAACTGTCAGAAAACCATTTTCCTGCAAGCTTAGAAAAGAACGTAGATTTTCCACTACCTTGATCTCCATTTAAAATTAAGACATAATCAAATTTTGTACCGGGTTCATATATTCTAGCTACTGCTGCAACTAAAGTTTTTCTCATTACCTCTTTTGTATAAGGGTTATCTTCAGCATCAAAATAATCAATAAGAAGTGTATCTACTCTTTCCTTTTCATCCCAATTAGGTAGTGAATTAAAATAATTCTTAATTGGATGAAATGCTCTTTCTGATGCTCCTGCAAGTAGTGCATCTTTAAACTTTCCAGGAGACCAAATACCATACTTTTTATCTAAATACACTTTGGCATAAGAAAAGTCTGAATCATTCCATCCCTTTTTTACTTGTTTCCATGGAAGTTCTCCATTGACATCTATGGTATGAGATAACTCATTGTATGCAATAGACTTAAACATACTATCATGACGAAATATTTCTGTTATATTACTAAGAGTATCTTTAACTGTCCCATTTTTATTAAGTTCTAAATTAAGCTCCCACTCATTATCATTTTTAAATTCTTCCAAAGCCTCTTCTTCACGTTCTTTTGAAAGCTGCCTTTTTACCTTTTCATCTTCTCTGCAAAATTCCATCATTGCTTTATAGGATGGTAACTGTTTCTTTTCATCTGCATCTGCATCTTCATCCATATCTCCATAGCTATGAGTTCTTACAAGGTCAAATGCATTTAAAAGTTTGTTGCATGCTGGATCTGTAGCATGATGTGAATATGCATATTTATTATCATAAATAATAACCCTAGCTGCAGAATCAGCAGGAATATAATCATACCTATCTGTAATAATACTAGGCGCATAAATATCTGATAAAAAAGTTTCTATAGCTTCTATAATTGTATAACTTCTGCAAAATGCTCCTACCATACCTTGTTTCTTTAAAGGATCTTCCTGCTTTTTCATAGTCTTTTGAATAATAGCTGTTTGCCTTGAAGATACAGGCCATGAAGATGTATCCTTCCAATCTTTATATAAAGAAAGAATATCAACCTATTTGGCTCATAAGTGGTATCATCAAATAATCCAATACCTATTTCCTTTGCTATCATTCGTGATATAGCTTGATACTCATCTGCATTTACAGTTTTTGATAAAGGAATAATAATTCTAAGTCTTGGGTTATCTTTGGTATGCTTATGAGTAGAATAAATGCAACAAGCATAATCATATAGCATTTCAATATCTGAAGTTATTACTTCTGCATCATCTGCATAATCCATATCTAAAGTTAACATGGAACGTGATAAAACATTTTCCTTCTTACGTCTACCATCTTTAAGTTCTCCTGCTACAAAACTACCTACATCTTTTACATTATCCTGCTGAAATTTTTTCATTTTTCTATACTCTGCTTGGGTTTCGCTTGTAACAGTTGTATGAAAAAGTTTTTGTGTAAACTCCTCCCAAGTTACTGATTGTTTTTTCCATAATTTATCTTTACGGCTATTGCCAGTTGAAATAACAAAATTCATGGTACCGTTACCTCCTCTTTCTTCCTATATTTTCTCTATGATGTACTTTACTTTCTTTAAGTACATACTTAATCTTTCATATAAAAATTGCATTCATAGCCATCTGCTTTTAAGGGTAATCCCTTTACCCATTTAGGTGATTCTGCCATAATTGCACACATTTCTTCTACAGAACCTTCTCCTATAGGTACTTCACATATGGCTTCATCATGTACGTGGGCCACTATTTTATACCCTGCTTTATCTAATCTAAGCATGGCTTCTGCTAATAAATCTCTTGAAGTTGCTTGCACAATATTTTCTACAATTTTAGGTCCATAAGTTTCTATCCTCTCCCACTTTTTTGTTGCTCCAATGCCTTCATAAGTAAGTCCTTCTCTACCAAATTTATTTAATCCAATCCTTGGTTTTACATAAACGAGGTTTCTTCCAGATGGCAAAGTAACAAATAGCATTCCACTTTTATAAGTAAAAATAATCCCATGGGTAGATGTTTGTCCTCTTTCCTTTACTGCTTTAATAGCTACCTTATCAACATCCCACCAAAACTTCACAATATGAGGATTTGCAGTTCTCCAATTATCAATAAGCCCTTGAAGTTCAGCTTCCTCAACTCCCATCTCTAAAGCTCCCATAGATTTTAAAGCACCAACACCGCCGCCATATCCACAAGCCAATTCTGAAATCTTCCCTTTCTGCCTTAGTGGACTTCCTTTAGTAATGCTTTCAATAGGTACATGAAACATCATAGATGCCGCAGCTTCATATATCTTTCCATGGGATGCAAAGACATCAAGTCTCCACTTCTCACCAGCAAGCCATGAGATTACTCTTGCCTCTATTGCTGAAAAATCAGCTACTATAAAACGATGTCCCTCTTTAGGAATAAAATTAGTTCTTATAAGTTCAGATAAAACACTAGGTGTATTTCCAAATAGAAGTTCTACATCCTCAAATCTGCCTTCTTTTATTAAATCTCTTGCAAGAGTTAAATCCTTAAGATGGTTTTGGGGTAGGTTTTGGAACTGAACTAAACGACCACTCCACCTGTCAGTTCTATTTGCACCATAAAACTGAAATAATCCATGAACCCTGACATCACAGCAAACTACTCTTTCTATAGCTTCATATTTTTTAACACTAGTTTTAGCCATTAAAAGTCTTAACTTTAAAGCTTCAGCAACTTCTCCTTCTGTTTCTTCTACTAAATCCATTACAGCTTTCTTTGAAAGGCTCTGGACTTCAACTCCTCGCTCTTTTAGCCAACCTTTCAGCTGTGCTACAGAATTGGGATTTTCAAGTCCTGTTAATTCATATGCTTTTTCTGTAGCTACAACTGTAAACTGCCTATGGCAAGAAATAGCTTCTTCTACTAATTTCATATCTACTAATAATCCAAGATCATTTATTTTCTGATCTAGTACATAAAATTCTTGCTCTTTTTCTGATATAGGATACTTCTTTAACTTTTCACGAATGGCAAGTTCTACTTGAACATCCCTAACATTATATTTTTTAAATAACTCCCATTTTTCTGGGGCATCCTTTGGCATATTCCTTGTTCTTCCTCCATTAGCTGCAGTAGCTCTACAAGGTGTACAAAAATATCTAATTAATGCTTTACCTTCATCCATTTTCTGCTCATCAAGTTTTAACACTTTGCCTACTCCTGCTAAACTAAGTGGTAATCCTAGCATTGAAGCTTGTACTTCTGTACAACTCCATGAAGATGAATGAAGGTATATACTTTTATTTAATAATCTTGAAAGATATCTCATTAAACAAACCCTTTCAAACTGAGCATTAAAAGCTGTTTTTATAACATTATCATCAATTATTGCATCTATAATAAACTGTGGTAGTTTTTCTCCACTAGCCATATCTATTACTTCTACTGGTCCACCATCTATACTGTATCCAAATAACAAAATATCAAAATTTGAACTATCAGCATAACGATATACACCACATTTACCAATATCAACATCAGAAAAAGTTTCTATATCTATAGATAATATCTTCAATTCTTCACTACCTCCTTATGCAAGGCAAAGAGCCAATAAGGCTCTACCTGCATAAAAGTTATTTTATTTTTATGACATAAAGTCATCATCATCGTCTTCTTCAATTTCAAAGTCATCCTCAGCTCTACTATGACCACCTAAAGATTCCCCATCTCGAAGCTTTTGAACATTACCAAGACCTGCTGCAATTCCACGATTTCCATTTACATTAAATGCATAAAAGTTAACACTTACCTTTCCATAGCAGCCACTATAAACTTCACTTCTATCAAGAATTGGCTGTATTCTTTTATCTACAATCTGAGGTGCATCTTTTGAATTTGTATTTATAAAATAGCTATTTTCATATGCTGGATCATCGGGTCTGTCAATATCCCCATCTCTTAGTGGAGTTTTTAAGTTTTTAGGAATCTTTCCACCAAACTTACCTATACCTTCTTTTTTAGCATCTTCAACTGCTTTTTGAATCATAGTTAAAGTTTTCTTATCACCTTTAGGTATAATTATAGAAACACTATACTTAGGCTCACTTCCATTAATACTTTTTGGCTCAAATAGATTTGTATAACTTAATCTCCCTGGTATTACTACTTTTGTATTTTTACTCATAACAAAATCCTCCTAATATTTTAAATTCAGCTATTTTAAGCTGTATATTATTCTTCAACTTGAAACTCTCCAGCTACTACATCTACTGCATTTCTTTTATCTGTATCTAAAACTAATGTTAATTTACCTTTTGGTTTTTCTACAAAAGAGCCTAATATATCCTTAAACTTTTTCTTTCCCATTAACTTTTCCATCTCAGTTATGGAAATTAAGTTCTTCTTATAAATATCACTATATCCAGCACCCTTTGCAGCTTGAGCTACAGCTTCTTCATCCGTATATTTTCTTCTAGTCCTTCCTTCTACAAGTTTAAATCCATTCCAATTTTTGCCTTCATTAATAGCAAGTGCTGTAGCATAGGTATAAATATCACTTGCCCACTTAGAAAGTTCTTCTGCAACTCCCATAATTTCAGATATTTCATCATCTGAAAGTAATGCTGGGTCAGAAAATTCATATTTCAAAAGTTCTAAATTTTTAACTGCTCTAGCTCTACACTGATTTTTAGCTCTGCAAAACCTACAATGTTCTCCAGCACAAAATTCTCCTTCTCCTTTTAATGCTAATTCTGCTTTTGGTTTTAGTTCTTCTTCTGCCCATTTAAGAAGTTCATCTACAGTTATTTCATAGGTAGAAAAGTTATCTACTCTTGGCTGAACTATAGTCATAGTAACTTTTTCTATGTCATAAAGCATATCAAATAAAGATAAAGCACCTAATGCATAAAGCATCATCTGTGGATTTTTTTCTGCAGATACTATAACCCCTCTGCCATATTTAAAATCTATAACCTGAAGTGTACCTGTTCCAACTATCACAAGATCTCCAGTTCCAAAGCCACCTTCAACATAGTCACTAAAATCTAACTTTTGCTCAATTAAAATCTGAAGGTCTTTGCAATTTTCCCTAGCCTTTTCTATAATTCCTAAGCTGTACTCTACATAAATATCTGTATACTCATCCATTTCATCTGAATCATACTTGCTAACGGGTTTTCTTGACCTCATTTTTAAAGCTTTCTTTAATTTATGTTCAGCGAGATCATGTGCCGCAGTTCCTTCTTCTGCATAGGTGCTTGTCTCATTTGGAAACTGCTGCTCTAAAAGCATTGAAGGTGTGCAAGCTAAAATTCTATGAGCCGCTGATGGTGAAAATTTAGAATGCTCATTATAAGAACCACTCATTTTATTTCACCAACTTCCTTAAGTACCTCTGCATAACACTTTGGCTCAAGTGCAGTTAACTTATTTGCTCCATACTTTACTATAATTGCCTTAACCTCTTCTCTATGTCCTTCACGATTTTTCTCAGCCATAACTGCTCTAACTTCTTCTAAGGTTGGTTGTTTTTGCTCTTGTGAATCTTCTTTATTTGCTTTAACCTTAGACTCTTTTACTGCATTTTCTTTTCCTTCTACTTCTTCTGAATTTACTGGCTCATTTAATACTTTTGTTAAAGTTTCTAAACTACCAGTAATACCCTTTAGATTGTCTATAATGTGTTGAATTATTTCAATTTTGTTCATGCCTTACTTCTCCTTTCTTATTTTCTTTTTCACTTTGTTCTATTAATCTTGTAGCTACTCTCTTAGATACAATACTTATTGCAGTAAGAACACCAACCATTTCCTCTTGCATTTCTTTGTTTACATTTGCCTCCATATATTTTTACTCCCTTCATTTTTTAATTAACCCCTTCACTTATTAGCCAATGACAAGTATGGTTTGGTAACCAAAATTTAAAAATTTTATTAGTTCTTCTTTTCAAAATAATAAAAGTTGCTTTATTCCTGGAGTATTACTCAAATTTAAGTAATACTCCTCAGTTATTAGCCTTTAAAAATACATTTTGGGTAACCTATGTTTGAAAATTTTTATATAGATGATCCTTTTATTAAAAGCCTAAAAGTTTCTCTTCCTTTTGGAGTAATAAGTGTCTGTGTACCAACCCATCCTGTCTTTTCATTTTTTACTTCCTTAATTTCAAACAGTCCATCATTTTTATCTGCATAAGGCTTAAGTTTTTGTTTTTTATCACGATAGACATATCCTATATTTAGAAGAAAACTAATAAATGCTTTTTCCTTAACCTTTAATTCTTTAGCTGTATCTCTAAAATTAGTAAGTAAATTTCTATCTACTAATTCATCAAAATATTCAGCCTTGGGTTGCATATTAGTATTAGCAACTAATAGTTCTTCATTTTCTATCTGTAGATTTTTTATTGTTATATCTGCCATCTTTAATGCTCTAGACATAACCATTTCTGGTGTATTCCATGCTTTTTCTATAGAAAGAAAATACTGACGTGCCATTTTTCCTTTTTCCGTTCTTTGAATCATACACAATTCCTTTGCCATTGGAATTGTAAGTTCATGATCAGTTGATGGTCTTCCTCCACATCCATATGTTTTACTCAAATTTGAGTAAAAGTCTACACCCTCCGTAAATCCATATTCACACATTCTCTTAAACCAATCATTATATCTAGTTTCTACTTCTAAAAACTCATGTAATTCTCTACCAGATACTGTTGGTTCTTCTTTGCTATAATCTACTTTAATTAGTTCATTCATTTATATAACCTCCGTATACTTTGATGGGAGATAACCCCCTCACTTGTTAGCCAATGAGGAGATATGTTTGGTAACCAAATTTATAAAAAATATTTTTTAAGCTTTTCTAGAATTTTTTTATGTTTTTTACCAACTGTTACATGAGATTTGTTTATTTTCTTTCCTGTTTCCCTAGTTGTGAAATTTTTGTAATATAATGAATCTATAATTTCACGTTCCTCATTATTTAGTTCTTCCATAGCTTTTTGTAAAATAAAAAGCATTGCTTTATCACAAACAATGTCTTCTACATCTTGGACATCTGCAAAATCTAATCCCTTGTCCATTAATCTTTCAATAGAATCTTCTTTGCTAGGTTTATATTTAATTGCTCCTGTTATTGGGTCAATCTTACTACTTCCTACTTTCACATCTTTTTGAAGATATCTAGCATGTCTATCCATCTTGTAGTAAGCTTTATAAACCTCATCTGTTACTGGTATAGGCTCCTTTCCAATAAAAATCACTCTATCTTCTCTACAATTAGTATCTACTGCTTTATCATCACAATTGTGTAGTGTATCTGTATCCCCATTTTCATTAGGTATAATTTCTATCGCTTGTCCATCAGTTGAGTAATAAATATAGTTGGTTTTAAATTTTCTTAACATAATTCATCCTTTCCACCAGACTGCATTGGCGGCAAAGGATATAAAAATAGGTCTGTGCCAAAAAGTACACAGACCCATATGCTGTAAAAAGGACGCAATAAGGTTAAGGTACTTCGATTGCACCGCAACTGTTCTTGTTAACAGTGCGAAACAATATGTATCCTTTGCCCTTATTGCAAATCAGGCATTCGATTATTTTTACAGACGGAAATGATAGGATTTTCTACTTACGAATAACCTTTCCTCTGTCTATTATTATTGTAATGCGCCAAAATTAGTAAGTATAATCCGTAAATACTCTATTACTATTTATAATTTTTTTTATAATCATTATTGTTAACATTATTATTTTTTGATATATTATAAATAACATTACTTTTATCATTACTACAATAAAGCAAAAAATTTTTAAGTTATTTTTATCATTATTTATTAAAGAGATGAGGTTAACATTAATGGGCGAAAAAAAAGAAAATTTTTTTGAAAATAATTTATTTAGATATGACAGTTTCTCTTGTCACTGCGATGAAGATACATTTCATGAAACTCTTGGACGTGAACCAATTAAGACTTTGAAAATACAAAGTATGTCTAATCAACCTGTTAGATTTGCATTTGCTGCTCAAGATGGGTTAATTCGTCTTGCACATACCGGATCCATTGAGGAAAAGAATATACTTGCCTCTTTAATCTCACTTCCAAATAGGAACTTATCTGCTATTTTTAATTTTTTTAAGCAAAACGGTTTCTTTTTCCCTGTAAGCAATTATGAATATGAAGCTATTGATGCCGCTACTATTCAAGAACTAATCAATCGAATCAAAGCTACAGTAAGACTTATGAGTGCCATTGGTGCTATTAGAAAAAACTATCAAGAAATATTGCATCTAACCCTATACTTACTACTATCTGAACCTGTCTCCTTACAAATGCAGTCACTCATACATCCATATATAACTTGTCAGCATCCATTTAAAACAGAATTAGAAAAAGCCTCAAGTCTACAAGTTATAAACCGAGGCCAAGAGGCTTTTGATAACGATACATATACAATTGTTGATACGCTTTACCCACCAACATATGAAATTGATATTAATGAATATAATGATATAACAGCAGGATATGATATTTCCGTCCCCGGTGCTGATGATTACCGTTATAAGAACATCGTATTACTATATTGTAATGCTCTAAATGTAGATCCATCCATAAGATTTATTGTTGATTTTCTTTTTCATTATCAACATGATGTTGGCATCATTAGAGGAATTGACTATGAAAGTGGACTAGAATACTATACTGAACCCGATTACTCCAAATTCAATAATTCCATGAAACGTGCTCTCATAGATATTGCAAAAATTGTAATCGGCGAAGAAATAAATTCAAACCTTGATGGAATTCATCCTCAATATAATGTTACAAAAATGAGTCCATCTTGGAAAGTTGATTCATTAATGGGAGCTATATATTTTTCAATTTTTTATATGAAACCAGACTTAGAACTTTACCGACGATGTGAAAATCCTACTTGCAACAACTATTTCTTGGTTAAATCAACATCTACGAGAAATAAATATTGTAGTCCAGAATGTTGCAACCGTGCTTCCCAAAGCAGGTATAGAAAAAGGAAAAGAGAAGAAAAAGAAAACTTATAAAAAAAAGACCTTGGTCTACTAGATTTTTTCTATAGATCAAAGGTCTTATTATCTTATGTACATGCTACTTGTTCATTTGTCATCAATATCTCTTCTTTAGCTTTTGCTGCTACTTCGTTTTTTGTAGTAAAAGTCTCTTCTATAGATTGTGACAATGCCTCTATACTCTTTTGTGGATTCCCTCTATAGTGATACATCAAATAGCGAGTATCAACGACTATTCCTTGAATTCTCTCATAGTTGAGTTTATTTGTTTTCCATTCACCAACTGCTTCACCAATATTTCCAAATGGTTCTGATAAGCCAAAGTAATTATTAGCCATATTATATGGCATTATAAAAGCATTAAAAAGTGATTCATTTGATAAATTGCGCTGTCTCTGTATATATTCTCCATAAGTAATTTGTTTATTTATAGATGAAGAATTTGGTAAATCCTTAGGTTCTCCAGTTATTCCATAACGATAGTACTTTGCGTCCAATACATAATATTTGCCTTTGTATATCATTATGCTATCTGGCTCTAATGGATACTTATCTTTACCCTTATATTTTCCATATCGCAGCGTCCAATGTGTCTTTGGAAAAAAATCTTGTTTGTTTTTTTCGCCAAAAACTCTGTCTAGTAGCTTTTCCCATACAGTCTCGAAGTATTCAGTGCCAAAATAAAATTGTTTTTCAGATGTTTTCTCGTCTATATACTCAAGCATATCCTTCATGGCTTTAAAAAGCCTTTTATCCTTATCATTGTTTGTATGTGCCAATTTATCATTCAAAATAATAATAAATCGTTTAACATTAAGTGGAATTTGTGGTGGTTCCGGCATATTTGGCACATAGAGCCATCCCAATTTTTCAAAACTTTCATAAACACAATACCTGTGTATATGTGTTATCAATTTATTGTCATTAGGTGTTGATGTCCTTACTGTAAACTGAGTATAAACAGGTGACCCATTAGGTTGTATAAGTGGCTTTTGGTCACGAAATGTTTTAGCCCAATCCATGTTTCCACGGGTACTTGTTTTGAACATAGGTTCTGTCTCTGCATAATAAGCTCCATTTTTATCCATATAATAATTAATTACTTCTAAATATGCATTTATAGGGAAGTCTACAAACTGGGGTGCTTCAAACTTATTCATAGCAAGTACACGATCTTTTTTCTCCGTAAATTCAGATAGTACTTGAAATAAATGTTTAATATCTCGCCTTATTTCAGCATCTTTTTCTGGTAGTTGATAACCAATTGGAAAATACACTACTGCATCATCAGAATCTGCTTTGATGCCTACAAAACGATCTCCTTCTTCATTTGTATTTATGTGGCAACGTTTTTTAATTTCTGAATCCTTGTCCATATTATGTCACCACCTTACTGGTTCTGCCCATTTGAATCAATAACAATAGCATCAAACACATTTTGCTTAAATATTAAAAAACGTGAATTTCCTTTTTCCTGCATAAATTTTCTAATTATAGCCTCTAAACTATTATACTGATCAACCTCAAAAATTTCTTCACGCGAAAATTTAAATGCATCATCCCAAAGATATTTAATTACTTTTTCAGGAAATCTCCTATTATTTCTATTTGCCTTAGCACGAGTAAATTTATCAAGATTGGTATTATCAGCATCATTATCATAAATAAAATCTTGTAAATGAACAAAATAAGTTCCTAAACGCTTGTCCTCAGATGAAGTCATTCTAACATTCTTATCAAGAATAATTTCATTAATTGCTGTACAAAATCTTTTCCATGTTACCGTTGTATCCAATATTTTGTGATTAGAAAATTCAACATTTACATTTTCAAAGCTATTTTCTATTAAACGCATATTCCATCTACGTTGAAATGCAGTATCTAAAGTAAATACATTTTGGTCAGAAGTATTCATTGTTCCAATAATTGACATATTAGATGGGATACGCACCTTGTGCTTTGAATCCTTATATACTACCTTTGCAATATCAACATTGGTAATCGAATACTCACTTGTGCCAATGGGATATCCATCATCGTCTTTGTCTTGAATCACCATTTTTCTATCAAGTAATTGGAATACCTCACCAAATATAGCTGGTGCATTTCCACGGTTGATTTCCTCAATTACAAGGAAATATTCCTTGTCTGGGTGGATATATGCTTCTCTTAAAAGTGTTGTAAATGGTCCCGGTGTGAAAACATAGCTTACCTTACCATCATCATCATTATCTACTTTTGGTAAAATTTGTCCAACAAAATCAGAGTATGTATAATCTGGATGAAATACTAATCGTTCCATAACACTTTCATCATTACAATATTCATGTTGTATTGTCCAACTTTTACCCGAACCTGGAACTCCATACAATAAAGTATTAGAGCCACCGGATACTCGGTCAACTTTGTCAAAATTATTTTCAACATTTTCAGATTGAACTGAATGTTCAACAGATGACAAATCTATCAATTTGTCATCTAATAAATAAGGGCGATTATCATATTTTTCCATATAATCAAAAATGCTGTCCTTATAAATAACAGAAATAAAAAATCCGTTTTTTGTAAGAATCCTATCAAATGCTTTATGTGGTACATAATCATTCGGAATTACTACTTGCGTACCACTTCCGGCTCTGACTCCACCTTTCGTGCCTGAAACCTCTTCAACAGTCTTTTCGTTGCACTCTAAACTAAATATATAATCCTTATAACGGGTTACTTCATCATGAACTGCAAAACAAAAGTATTTCATTTTGTTTTGTAATGCATAGTTCCATGTTATTCCTCTCTCATAAGCTCCACTATCTCTTGTATCAAAAAAGTTTTTTGAATCATCTGCTTTGTGGCTTATTGGATATATAAAAATTACACATTGCTCTCCACTTGCTGTATTATAAATAAAGCCCCTCTTATGAGTATTTTCAATGAATTTAATACTCTGCTCAGTTATATTTAAGTAACGAAACAAAGTTTTACTTGCATCCTTAGCTGTATATGCCATAAATATCCTCCCATAATACTTAAATTCTTTATTTTTTATAAATATTCAATAAATCATAAATTGCATTTCCAAGACATTTAGCAAATAACGGTGGCACTGCATTTCCTATCATTTTATATTGATCTGCTTGGCTTCCAATAAATACATAATCATCATCAAATGTTTGAAGCCTAGCTGCCTCTCTAACCGTCAAAGTCCTAGCTTGTTCTGAGTCCGGATGGATATGCCTTAATCCATCTTTATATAAATGTGCAGGTATTAAATTACTTGGTCTATCCCATTTTATTACATGATATTTATGTACATTAGATTGTCTTCCTGTCTTTTCAGTATACAATTTTTTTAATGCTTCAGTTGATGAATATTTATTTACTCCAGTCTCTATATCCTTTTCTAGTTCTCTAAAAATATCTATATCTCTTTTACTATGCCATCTTGGAATATGATTTTCAACAAATGGTTCTGGTAATGAATGAGATAGTTTTTTTCCCTGATATTTCACTTCATCTTTTATAGGATATAATTTAGGAAGATCACCAATTGCATCATATGAGGTTAACTTTTTATCTACCTTATATGATGGTAAGATTTTTGTATAAAATTCCTCCAACATCAACTGACAATTATCACTGTATTCTGATTCACTTAACCCTAATATTATTATTCTTTTTCTATTCTGGGGAACTCCATAGTCTGTAAAATCAATAATTGCATTTTTTAAGTCTGGTAGCACTAAGTATCCTGCTTCATGGAAACTTTCTTTTATTTCTTCTATAATAGGTCTATCACCTGGATGAGCACTTAATATCCCAGGCACATTTTCAAACACAAAAGCTTTAGGCTTATATTTCTTTACTACACGCAAATAGCTTTCAAAAAGGTAATTGCGATAGTCATTTTTCATTCCATGTTCATCTCGAACCCTACCTGCTATTGAATATGCTTGACAAGGCGGCCCTCCAATTATCAAGTCAATTCCTCCAGCTTCTTCCACCAACTTATCTAGCCCCTGTGCTTTTCCATATTCATCGTCATCCCAACCATTAATTAATTCATCAGTTCTCTGAATATCAAATCGCAAAACACGTTTATCTGCATTCAAATACTTCCACTTTTCTAATAATCGCTTCTTCAAATTATTACATTGTGCGCTTTCCCATTCCACTGCTGCCACTGTGTTGTAATGCCCAGACTGTTCAAAACCATCCATTAGTCCTCCACAGCCTGCAAATAAATCAATTGTATTTACCTTCTTCATTTTTCACTACCTTCTATAATCTTTTTTAGTTGTATTGCTAAGTAATATCCTAATAATGGTGGCACAGCATTTCCTACCTGCCTATTTTGTTGTGTCCTTGTACCTGTAAATATAAAATCATCAGGAAATGATTGTAACCTAGCATTTTCTCTTATAGTTGGCACTCTATTGTATTGATAATGGAAATGGTTTCTGTGCCCAGTGTCTATTGTTTTCGACGGCTTATTTCCATGATATCTGGTCCACGCCTCATTAAATTTTCTACTTTCTCCCCAACCTTTAGGCAAATCTTTATAATTTCCACCTTCTGGAACAAGTGCAATTGTATCTTTTACCATCTGGGTATGATTAGTAGCTACATGATTATGTAATATAGTACTATTCTTTCTCATAAGTTTTTGATATTCTGTTTGTGGCTCACATGAATAAGAATCTTCTTCTGTTCCTAGCTCATTTTCACGTGAAGGTAAATCACTAATAGCATCTCTGCATGTTCTATAATTATCAGGTGTAAATATAGGCTCAGGAAAAACAGGCTGCCCTATATCCTTTCTTACCCCCATAAATATTAACCTCTTCCTCATCTGAGGAACACCATAATCAGCAGCGCATAAAATTTTACATTGTATGTTATACCCCATGTCATCAAACCTTTTTAAAATTTCATCTTTTATCTGACCGTCATAAAGAGTAGCCATACCTGGAACATTTTCGATAATAAAGCCTTTGGGTTTATATTGTCTTACCATCTCAATAACAGCTAAATACAATTTATTGCGTTCATCATCAAAATTTCTTGGTCCTGACAATGAAAATCCTTGACATGGTGGTCCTGCGATCACGACATCTATACTTCTTTCTCCTGCTATTCTTTTTATCTCATCAAATGTTTCTTGTTCTGATAAATCAGCATTTAATCCTTCTGCTCCATCATGATTTGCTGCAAATGTATTAAGTGCTGCTTGATCATTATCAACACCTACGATAATCTTATACCCTGCATCTAAAAAGCCTTTAGACAGTCCTCCACAACCTGCAAATAAATCTATAGCATTCACAATATCTTCCTCCGTTTTTTTCTTTAGTCGTTTTTTACAAATTCACATATGTCTGAAATATCACAATCTAACTTGGTACAAATTTTCATCAATACATCCATACTAACTTGTTGGTTTTTACTAAGTTTTGCAAGTGTATTTGTTCCAATACCAGTTAATAGTCTCAAATTACTTTTATTAATATGCCTATCAATTAGTAATTTCCATAATTTATTATAGCTTACCTCCATTTTCTCACTCCAATATGTTACTAATTTATAAAAATAAATAATTACACTCATTTACTATACATCTTTTTATTAATTTACTCAAGTATTTTCGCTGGTATATAAAATATTTCCATTCTGAAACTTTTTATTTTGTTTTTAATATTCTTTAATAATTATAAAAACCTCTTCACTCGAAATTGCGAGAATAGGTTTCATCATCCCTTGTCTATTAACTTTAATTTTTTACACATTGACAACTTATTAGGCATAATGTAATATTTAATATAAGGAAGGAAGTGGTTATTATGCCTGATTTAGAATTATATAGCATTAAATACAACACAGTACAGCAACAAGCCGGTTTGAATTGGGGATTTTCATATGGACATACATGCCTAGCCGATGCATATATAGCATTGACTACTCACTTTTTAAGATCAAATCCTAATTTTTTTCCTTCACAAGGAAGTCCAATTATTACTGAATGGGACGATGGTACTGTTATTCAATGTTTGCTTGAAGGAACTCAAGAGATTAACGGCATAGTTTGTCCAAAACAAATTTCATCAGATGGAGACAAATCAACTCTTGGATATTATTTAAGAAGACGAATTGGCGTATCTCCTAATCATAGAATTACAATGTCCGACTTAACGAATTATGGAAGAAATTATGTGTCTGTTTCTTATATAGAAGGAAATAGATATTATTTCGATTTCCATTAACCTTTTTTACCAAAAACTCTTAGATTAAAATTTGGTATGCTCCCCTTATGGTAGAGGCAAGAGGTACGTTTTTCTTCTATCACATAAACAAATACTCAAAACCTAAACCTTAACGCAAATATACTTAGTTTTGAGTATTTGTTCAACCCCCTAACCAAAAAATTCCCTCAAACCGTAGTCTGAGGGAACATAAAACACACTTCAATATTCACTTAAAATCCTTCAAAGCCTTTGATATCAGCCTATTTCTTTACTAGCTTAACAACCGTCTCCACATGTGTGTAGACAAGCCGTAAATACATTTTCGCACAAAAAGCATATTTTTTTCGGGGGTCTTTAGCATTTAATGGGGGTCGAACTAAAAAGTGTAACAAATTCAATCCTTCTTTAATGTATTATTGCCTTATAAATAAAAAATTTTATTAAAATAAGCTAGAAATTATAACTTTAAAACTACTTTCGGCTAAACACTAACTTCTCATATTCTAACCCTAAGGCTTTTCAATACTATTTTTTACCCTAGTAAAATTTTACTCATCATTTGTTTTAAGCAATAAATCTTTTACCCATTTAGGTATTGAAGGAATACTTTCTCTTTTAAATAATTTTCTTACAATCTCAGCAGCATCTTCTTCTCTCCAAAACCTATCTCGAATATAGCACTCATGGCTACAATATTTTCGATTTTTAAATCCTTTAGACTCATAGTCTTTGCCACAATATTGGCATTTAAGAATATATATTTTTCTATGCCCTTTTTCCCATTCTCTTTTACATTCTATACTACAGTATTTTTTTCTTCGTCCTGTTTGTTTTTGCTCAAGTTTTTTCCCACAATAAAGGCAAATCTTGTATGTGAATTCATCAATAACTATTTTTTTATGTGATTCTTTAATATCAGCTGCTTGACCATTAAGACCATTTCTTTTACAAAACGCCCTAATTGTATCCCTCTTCAATCCTAATGCTTTTGATATCTTCTCATAACTTAAACCCTGGCATCTCAATAATATTATTTGATCTCTTTCCTCATTCGTCATCTTGCTATTCCTCCTTAACAAATAGTAATCTAGTAATTACTCTAAATTTGGTATTTGTCAAGGAGTTGTTTAAATACTTTAATTCTTGCTATTTATTCTTTATCTTTACTATGTAATTTTTATAATTATGATACTATTTTATTGAATTGAACAATTGCATCTATTGTTGACAATCCTAATTTTTTTGCCACATAATACCTAAGATATTTATCATGCAGTAGATATTTATCTTCATTTTCAATAACTATGATTGGTTTGTCTAAAGTTTTATGCTTTTGATAATATTCAATTAGTGCATTGACTTTACCTATGTGTGGTTCTATATGGAATTTATGTTTATCAACTATAATTTGCGACATTTTAATTTGGACAACATTATTATTTTTAATCGTTGATACTGTGAAATTTGCATCTCCATTTAACACTTCACTTGTTTCTTTTCCCTTTTCGACATTGTTGTTATTAGATACAATTTGTTTTTCTCCAAGCAAACGATAAATTTCATTTATAATTTTTTCTTTCAAAGCATCTTCATCAAAATAATCTAGAATATATGTACCTCCAAGAACATTTAAATACTGTGTTGCTTTTCTAAAAATATCTCCATTTACAGAAGCCCCTCTATCTTCATGAAACTTTATAGCAGACAAAAAACTCCTACAAATCATAGGATTTGCTGAATACATATTACTATAAAGTAAATCATTAACTCTTGTTGTAAAATCTCTTTTTAATACTTCTGTTAACTCAAAATGATTTTTTCTGGTTTCATCATATGTTAATCTGCCTACCCACCATAATTTAGAAAGTGTATTACGATAATTACTAGCTCTTATACCATAACCAAACATATAACGTGTTTCAATATTTCTTGCAATAGGAATCTCTTTATCATACTGCCATCTATAGCGCATAAATTCCCACAGTTGCCCATGTGCTAACCCAGCCCATAATCTCTCATCGCTCGCATCTGTTTCACTTAACGTTTTCATTGCAGTATATATTCGTTTAACATTTTCAAGGTCAGTTGTATTAGGCTTATCACTTGACATATCCAATGTAAATTCATCAACTTCTTTTTTATATTCCACAAAAGGAGATTCTCTGTCAAAAAAATCTATTATCCAATCATTAGTTTGATTCATATATTTTTTTGCATTTGTTTCTAAATTACCTCGAAGTGTATCTAGTGCGTCTTGTTTTAAAAAATACAATTTCATACTTCTTCGTCCTCCTCTCCTATACTTACCATTGAAGATAATGCCCTTTTAATTGGTAAATCTAATAATTTTTGTGAAAGCTTATATGTAGGAATATTTTCTAAACATTCGCTATCCAAACTCAATTCAGATTTTTTTAAAGTCCTATCGATAGATTTATACCATCTATAACTTTCATATTCATCTGTACCATTTTGCTTTAATATTTCAAATGCATAAAGTAAAGCAGGCATGATAATCATTGAATGTAACACTGGAAGATAAGAAGGTCTATTGCAAACATTTTTATAATTATAAAAATCCTCATTTGAGAGCCAAATCTTGATTTTATCCCCATTAATGTCTATTTGCATTCCCTCATTATCATTAGCATCTCTTCTTAAAATTGAAAATATTGAAGGTATCTTTGATATCTCATCCATTTCTTTTGTTATATCAATATTAGTTTGTCCACCAATCCCTAATATGCTACCTTTTGAAATATTAAACATCATATTTCCATAATCTTTATTTAACCTAGAATTCATATAATTGGGAATATTTTCTTTAGCAACTATAAACGAACATATAGATACTTTACCATTTAATTTTGATTCAGCTATTCTTTTTATATTTTCAGTATTACATGTTTTAAGTATAGAACGATATGATGTTTGTGAGCACTCAATATGGAATAAATACTCAGCTTTATTTAACTTAATAAGATTTTGTAATTCAGCATTATCCATAAGCACATTCATTTTAATAACAATATCTCGTATGTCTCGCACAACTTTTATATCAGAGATAAATGAACAATCTATGTAATCATCCGAAAAAGGACTAAGTACTGGATAAGGATATAACTTATAACGAATATCCATATAAAGCCACCTCCATTGAGCAACTTTCTACATATTCTAGCTCAAATATTATTGATATTTTTTGTTTCTCAATAAAAGAATTTAGAAATATCTTTCCATCTGCACAGTGTAAGTTTTGATTTCTATTCGATTCTAATTTTGCTGATTTTATTGAAGCATTAAAATTACTCTGTTCACCAGAAAGTTTTACCATTACATATCCTTTCTGAGCATTTTTTTCTGGTGTTAATACCAATTTATATTCATTAGGTTTTATACCTGTGTTGAAAAGTCGAGTTTGAACTGATCCTATCTCTACCCATTTTTTAATCGTATTAGTTCCATCAATCTTTCCGGTTGCACCTGTAGGTGTACCATTACCACCAGAACTATTGTTTCTTCTTCCTTGATGAGTCCTCGCTGTACCGTCAATATCACCGCCATCAATTGCTATATTTCCATACGCATCTATTTCCTCATCTAAGGAATCTCCATTTATTTTTGATATTCCTTTAGGTATCTTAACCTTTTCAACAACCTCAATTTCTATATTCTTTGTTTTGTCTGTAATAGTTTCCTCTTTATCATTTTGATTTTGATCTTGTACTATAAATAACTCGTCAGGCAAATATTCGCCAACACCATCAGCATCTATTTCATCAGTTGCTTCATTTCTTCCCATCTGTATTACAACTTCTTTTATATACCGGAATAATTCAGTTCTTATTTTTTTAGCCCTCTTTTTATCTGAATGAAAACCTGGCTCCCAAGCATTATGCTGTGGTGTTTCCATTTCTCTAAAAAATTTATTAACTTCTATACCTTTTAAAGTTAGTATTGCAGCAAATGGTATAGTACTTGATATATTAGCCTTATCAAATATTTTCATTCCACTACTTCGACACAATAAGGCCCTTCGATGTAATTCTGGAGATATTAACACCTTTAATTCTATTTCACCCAAACCAGAAAAATCAGTATTAAAAGTTTCCCCTTCAGTTAAAGCACGATAATAATTATAAGTCCATTTAATATCATTTTTATAATCATTTAGAACAAGCGGAAGAGTTTTCTGTGATATTTCAATATCCCCAACTTTAATAACTATTTTGTTGTTATAAATAGCAACCAAGAACCCTTCTAAAATTGATTTAACAATTTCAGTTTTCCATTCTTCTTCATCAATAAATCCCATTACATATATATCTGTTCCTGTATTATTTCCTCTAGAATATGTAGGATCAATGCCAAGTTCATAGTTAATTGCTGAATTTCTAGATGTTTGTCCAAAATATCCAATACCTTGAGTGATATTTCCTTCATCGTTTTTAAAAGAAACAAGTTTTGAAACACCTTGTGTAGCACAAAGACCATCTTTATCAAAAGTACTATAAAACAAAGTCCTTAAATTAGAACAAGCATATGGTGCTGATTTTCCTATGCCAAAACTACCTCCATCGGAATCACCTTTATCTGAAACGCCGGATGATTTCACAAGATTTTGCCAAGGCGTAATATCATATTCTTTGTCTGAACCAGTAAGACCTGTTGTATTGAAATCGCTTATTCTCAATACACACAACTTTTCTTTATCCAAAACTTTACTTCCATTTTTTAAAAAATCAACTGCTTTTTTATTATTTCTTGCGATCCAAAAATCTAAACATTTTGTCCATATATCTGAAAAATCATTATATCCTGGCAGATTATTTTTATAAATGTATATCTTTTGAAAATCTACTTTAACCGGTTCATCATCTTTCAAACGTGCATCTAAGGAATTCTGACATATCTCACGAGCCAATGAATTATATATATTTGCTCTAAATGTTTCAATCCCAGCTTCGCTAATGCCCGTTAAAGATCCAAAATTATTTTCTGGGAACTTCCAACCTATTTCCATACAAATCACCTCAATTTAAATTTACTTTCTTTTAATTCATTATCTTGAAATTTGTTCTTAGCATTCTTTAATTCACACTCTATAGCATTAAATATTGCCTTAGCATCTTCATCGCTATATTCGTACACCACCTTATTAGAGCAATTTCCTAAAAGTCTAATCATATCAATTATTTTATTTGTTCTATTTTCAGCTATTCTTACAAATTTATCATGTTTACTTTCGCCCATAAAATTCACCTTCTTGAAATATATGTTTAATATGTAATTAATATATTATATTTATTGTGTATATGTCAATATTATTTTTTATATATTTTTATTTTATTATAATTATATTTCTTATATAATTATAATATTTTTCATATATTTAAAATCATCCAAATAAAATAGGGCCAATTAAAATGAATTTATTTCATCTTAATTGGCTCTATCTTTAACCTTACCTATTTAATTAAATCTATATATAACATCAACTAGTGATACCTTCCATTCAATAATAAAAGATAAAACCAAAGTTTTCTCTTTTATTATTGAATATAGTTTTACTTTAATGAATAATTCCCTTCTGAATTCATATATATACTTATTTTCCCATCTTCAATGTCTTGCGTAAATCTATCAGTTAATGATTGAGAAATACGTTTCTTCCCATAATAGTCGCATACATCTGCCTTCATATTATATGTCCTTGTACAAGAAGAATTATTAAGAGTTACATTTAACTGTGCCGCTTTTACTAGAACCCAATACCCATTTCTATCTTCTTTGATATAATATCCGGCATTAAGATATTTCTCAATATCTTTTCTTTTTCCCTGCATCTCAATAGAATCTGATGATTCGTACATTGTGGATAAAATTGTTGCTTTTTCCATTTAAAACTCCTCCTTTTACTGTTTGATATAGTTATATTTTAGCAAGAAAACGACTGTCTATTTATAATGTAGGAATTATTTAAATATCTTGCATTATTATTTTATAAACTCATTTAATGCCTGCCCAACAAAGATATCTACAATATTATATAAATCTTTATATTCCTTGTCTGATTCTTTGCAATATTCAATATAATCTTTCTGAAGTTTTTCTAAAAATTCATTTTTAGGCTCATCCTCATCCAACAGTTCTAACCTTTCTAATTCTTCTTCATGTGCTGCAAGATCACTCTTAATTATTTGTATATTTTGCTTGAGAATCTCTTTCTTTTTTTCAATTGTCAGTTCACTTGGCTCTCTAAACTCACTAGCTAATATTTTATCAGTTATTGGTTTCCATTCTGCTACTTTTTCTCTATAATGATTCATCACAAATTCATTATTTTTTAATCTCCCCTCATCTAGACAAGGTTCAATCATCAATGAATAATAAGCTGCTCTTAGCTCTTCATCTGATGGATTTTTTATGTCTTTAAACAATTCTTTTCCATCTGCATTTGTTAATGTCTTCTCTATTCCTATGAGTCCATACATGCTATTTTGCTCTCTAAGAAAATCTACTAAATCTGGAAAACCTTTATCCCTAATATCTTTTGCATACACATCAAACCATTTAATCATATTTGCAATCAGTTTATCTATGCTTAAATTTTGTTTATCCAAAAGTTTATTAATTTCAAGACGCTCATCATCATCTTCTTGAAATTGCTCTGAATTTATATCTCTAGCCATTTGAACAGCATAATTGCCTCTAAATAAATTATAATTCATTTCATCAAGTTTTTTAGTGAATACCCTTAGTGCTGCCCCTACATTTTCATTTCCCAATGTAGTAATATTAATTAAAAAATAGGTAAGCTGCCTTACTAAAGGTTTGGTCCAATTAGCTATCTCTTGTGAAACCATATGCGCTGGCATTGTATATACTAACTTACGGAATATATCATTCAGTTCAGTATCAATGTCTTTAATCATCAAATTGTTATACATTCCAACTGCTGTAGCAGTTATTTTGCTTTTATCTGGGTTTTTCCTAGCTAATGGATTATCTGCATGATGTCTTATTAATGATGCTAATAGTTCAGAACATTCAGGTGTGAAAAAAAATCCGCTTTTTTCTTTTGTTTCATCCACCTTAAAATCTAATGGATTAATATCATACATTTCACATATTCTTTTAAATGTATCTATAAATTTAGTTCTGCTCTCCATTCTAGACTTTTTTACCATTTCATCTTGACTAAAATCAACGCGTCTTTCTTTTTTTTTCTTTGCCATAGTTATCTCCTCCAATATCATAATTCATACAAATTATTCTTTAAACATATAAATGTTTTATAATATCTTTAAGTAATAAATAATATTATATATCTTATTTTTCTAATATAAAATATTCCATTATCATATTTCTAAATATTGTATTACCAAAATAAAGAAATAGCCAACAAAAGTGCAATTAACACCTTAATCGGCTATTTTTATAGACATTATTCAATTACAACCTCAATCTCCGTCCCATCAAGCAAACTTACAATAATCTTCTCTCCATTAAACACAGTCATCTTCTCCACTATCCTAAAAAATAAATCCTCTTTAAATTCTTTTATTGGTTTTGCATTTTTTAAAATATCAATGAATTGCTTTGCCTTATATCTAACTAAAACATTGTCACTTTTTAAATGTTCCTTCCACTTCTCCATGAAGTAATCTTTATTTTCAATCATAGCATTGAAGGTATCTATGAAGGCTTGGTATAAAACCTTATCATTTATATGTTTATTATTACAGCCCTTCTTACCTTTTTTAATATATCTTTTATTGCATCTCCAAACAATTCTCCTGCGTAATTCATTTGTGGAGTTCCAAACCTTTCTTCCAAAAACACTGCCGCAGTATCCGCAAATAACTTTTCCTGCAAAAGGATTTGTTACTGTAGCATAATCTACTTTTACAATATCATGTTCTTTAGCAAAAATTCTTCTTCTCTCCATCTCGAGTTGTACTGCCTCCCACATTTCTTTATCTATAATTGCTGGGTGACTTTCCTCCACATAATACTGTGGAACTTCCCCATTGTTTTCTGACCTTTTCTTGGTAAGAAAATCTACTGTGTAAGTTTTTTGCAGTAGTGCATCTCCCTTGTATTTTTCATTTGTTAATATTCCTCTTATAGTGCTTTCATACCATTTAGCTTTTCCATTCCAACCTTTAATTCCTTCTTCTTCAAATTCTTTTGCTATTCTATTTGTACCTTTTCCATCAAGGTAATCCTTATAAATTCTTCTTACAATCTTGGCTTGTTTTTCATCTATTATAAGATTACCTTCCTCATCTTTAGTATATCCTAAAAACTTTTTATGGTTTATATGAAGCTTTCCTTGTTCAAATCTCCTTCTTATTCCCCATGTTGAATTCTCAGAAATTGAGCGACTTTCATCTTGAGCCAAACTTGCTAAAATGGAAATTAGTACCTCTCCTTTAGCATCTAATGTATTTATATTTTCCTTTTCAAAAATGACTCCAATGCCAAGTTCCTTAAGGGTTCTTACATAATTTAAACAATCCAAGGTATTACGGGCAAATCTTGATATTGATTTTGTTATAATTACATCTATTTTTCCTGCCTTGCAATCTCTAATCATTTCATTAAATTGTTCTCTCTTTTTTGTGTTAGTTCCTGAAATTCCTTCATCCGCATAAACTTTTACCATTTCATATTCGGAACTATTATTTATAAAATTAGTATAATAATTTACCTGTGCTTCATAGCTTGATAACTGTTCTACTTGGTCTGTTGATACCCTGCAATATGCAGCCATTCTCTTTTTCTGTGACTTTGCCGATTGTACTATGTTGGTTCTGTTGGATCTTGCTGGTATAACTGTAATACTTCTTGCCATTTCTAAATTCCTCCTTTACTACAGTTTCTTCCTTTATATTAAGCTTGCTTATAACCTCATCATCTATTGAAGTTCCCCTGCAAGCATTCTTTCCATTTTTAACGTAGTTGCTACACTGCCATACTATCTTTTTGCAAGAATGTTTAGTATTCCAGGTTCTTCTTCTTAAGCTAGAACCACATTTACTGCAGTAAAGCATTCCTGTTAGTTGATATCTTCTCTTATACTTTTTTGTATCTCCTAAAATAATCCCCTTTTTCTTTGCTCTCTTTTTAATTTCTTCTTGAACAGTTTCCCATTCTTCTCTTGAAACTATTGGCACATGATCATCTTCAATATAATAGCTCTCAACTTCTCCGTTATTCTTAACTTTCTTTTTTCTTAAATGATCTGATGTATAATATTTTTGAAGTAATGCATCCCCTTTGTATTTCTCATTTTTTAGTATTCTTAAAATAGTACTGTCTCTCCATGTTCCACCGGCAACTGTAGGAACTCCTTCTTCTCTAAGTCCTTTTGCAATTGTAAAACATCCTTTTCCATTTAAGTATTCATTAAAAATTCTTTTTACTACCTCAGCCTCTTTAGGATTTATCACTAAATCTCCATACTCATCCTTGTCATACCCCAAAAATCTTTTAGTATTTATAATCATTTCTCCTTGCTGAAACTTCTTTCTCATTCTCCATTTGATGTTATCACTTACATTTTTACTTTCTTCTTGGGCAAAAGAAGAGAGGACAGTAAGCATTAACTCACCATCCCCTGACAAAGTATTTACATTTTCTTTTTCAAACCTCACTTCTATGTTTAGTAATTTCAGTTGTCTTACAGTTTCCAAAACTATAGCAGTATTCCTTGCAAATCTAGATATTGATTTAGTAACAATTAAGTCTATCTTTCCTTGTCTACAAAAGTTCATCATACTTTGGAATTCCGGTCGTTCTTCAGTAGTCCCTGTTATTCCTCTATCTGCAAACACTCCTATAAATTCATATTCTGGATTAGTTGATATAAGATTTTCATAATATTGTATTTGATTTTCTAAAGATTCTTCTTGCTTTTCACTATCAGTTGAAACTCTTGCATAAGCACATACTTTTTTCTTTATTTTTTCAGTTTTTAAAGTAGGTTCTATAATCCTTACACGCACTGTAACTCCTCCTTTCTATCAAATTTGTACTACTATATATCACTCTAAAACTGATAGAAGTCAAGGTTTTTAGAGTTATGAACGTACTTATTTAAAATCATAATACAAGCATCAAAACCTGCTGACTTTAGTTTCTGCACTTGTTTTTCTGCATTTTCCTTTACCACATAAGAACCTACCATAACCCTATAAAGAGTTTGTCCAATTGAGGCTTGCTGCTTTTGCAGAGCTATTGCTTCATTGGATTTATTTTCTTTATATCCTATGCCTAACTGAAATAATATAGCTTTAGCTATTTCTATAATAATTTCATTTCTTTTTCCATCAAATAAATTATTATCATTTGTACTATCAATAAATCCCATCTCAATTAAAACTGCTGGGCATCTAGTTTCTCTTAGTACATGATAATTAGCAGTCTTTACTCCCTATTAACAAACCCAATACCTACAAGTCCAGCTTGTATTTTTTCAGCTAGTGTTTTAGCTTTTGTACTTGTACTTAAATAAGTGTAAGTTTCAGCTCCTCTAGCTTTTTCTGGTTTAAAAGCATTTCTATGAAAAGATATAAAATAATCATAACTATTTCTATTTCCAAAGTTACTTCTATCATTAAGACTTACTGTAACATCACTAGTTCTTGTTTCATCAACAGTAACCCCATGTCTCCTAACTTCTTCTGCTACAGCCTTGCCCACACTTAATACATCATTACTTTCTTTTCTTTCTTTATAACATGCACCACTATCTACTCCTCCATGTCTATAATCAAAACATAATCTACCTATTTCTATTTTCCTCCTTTAATTGCTCTAAAATATTTTTTAATTTATCTGGTACTGGAAGTCCTATTCTTGTAGCATTTTCTAGAATACTTATGCCTTCATTTGAGATATAAAAAAATATAACAGTGGTACGAATTGCGTTACCACTGCCTATAAGATAAGAATCAATTATATTTGCTACTCCTACTAAAACAAAGATAAGTATTTTTTTAAATATTCCTCTAAATCCAACTTCACTAGATAACTTTTGTTCAAGAATTGAAGCCATAATTCCAGTTAAATAATCAATAACAACAAAAGCTATAAGTGCATATAAAAATCCATCTGCTCCTCCAAGTATCCATCCAAGCCATCCACCTATAGATGCAAATATCATTTGTATAGTTTTAATAACATTTTTCATTGTCAAAACCTCCTTGTTACATAATTAAAGCCCACCCAAGTTAATGAGCAGGCATGTCTAATGGATTAACATAATCACAGGTAAAATCATATTGAATTTTCATTGTATTTACTGGCGTTTTTGTTACTGATTCTGGGAGAAGCGTATGCGCTGAAGCTGGAACTATATAGTATTCATCTATACTTCCACTACTATAATCATTATAAGCAAATAAAGTTTGAGTATCAAAATCCCAACTTATACTGTAATACCACGTTGAAGTAAGACTTGTACTACCATAAATATCTAGATTACTATTTAACTGTATTCCTCTATTATCATTAACTATCGCATATAACTTATTATTAGGAATTCTAGTAATAAATAATCTGCTACTAATTCCAGTATAAACTTCAACCTTTTTAACAAATGTACCATCCTTATCATACATAGCTACACAACTTCGATAATCTTTGCTGTTTTCATTTCTATTAATACATCCATTATAGGTTATATATAAATTACTTTCTGTAACAGCTATATCATAATATTGAACATTATAAACTAGATTATCTGGAACTTTAGGACTTTTAGTATAACTTTCTATTATATTAAAACTCTCATCTAACTTTTTAAACGAACCATCTTTTATAAGTATCCAAAAATATTCTCCATCATGATCTATAGCTTTTACTTCGCATTTAAGATTTATATTACTTTTCTTCTCAATAGTAAATTTATCATATACATTAACTATAGTCTTATTTGGCTCTAAAGTATAAATATTTTTTTTATCTGTACATATATTATAATAAAATGCTGAGCGACAGTCCCCCACTATAGTTCTCTTTTTATAAGTACAATTCATTCTAGGCTTTTGTGCCTCACTTCTATCCGCTTGTCCTCCTGTCCAATAAATACTTTTAAATGTTCCATTAGCAGCATGAGTTGGGAAATCAAAGACAAAGTGTTTTATTCCTTTTCCATCTTTATTCTCTCTTGACCATTCCCCCTTATTTATAGTTCCCCTAAATTCTGAATCTCCACTATATGTGTACCACGCATCAGCATAACCTATTAAACTTCCCCATGTAAAATAATCATATGGATTTTCTTCTATATCTCCTGTGGTTAGAGCTAAAACCCTAAAAGGATAAGTTTTAAATATATCCTCAAGTAATCTCTCCTGTTTATTATCAAGCATTGGGTAATAAAATTCATCTAAAAAAGCTATATTTGCAAGTACTGCTGTAATTCTATTTTCACTTTTTGCCTCATAAACTTGCTTTCCAGTTAAATCGTCATAAAGTTTTACTGTAGCTATTCCTTGAACGGACATTATTAATTTATTCTTTACTTTTTCAATCTTTCTACCTGTTAAAAAATCTTTACTGTATGATATACTTTCTCTAAAACCCAAATTATCATCCCCTTCTGTATAAAACTTTTAATACATGTACTTAGGTAGGAATTTTTTATTTAAAGCTTATATTATAATTTGTTGTAATTTCTTTATTACTAAATAAATGATTATTTAACGTCATACCTTCACCAAATATCACTGGTATAGGTTTTTTAAAAGTTATAAACTTATTTACTACTTGTAATTTTTCAAAATACAAACCACGAATATTAACAAGTGATTGATACTCTTTAACTTCTGCATGTGGTGGCTCTGAACTTAGTCCACCCTGAAGATTTCTTCCATCCACCATACATTGCAAATTAAACTTTGGTATTTTCATACTTCCTGTATCAACGCATAAAAAAACACCTAAATAGTGAGCACCACATTTAACTTGCGGTATTCCTATAGGTATTCCTACAACATTATCTCCTTTTAAAAGTTTTTGCTTTGGTGTAAAAGTGATGTCTTCTCCATCTAGTTGAATTTGAATTGTTAGTGTACATTCTTCATTTGCTATACAATATAATGAAAGATTCATTGAAAGATTTGTTGATGCTACTGCAGATATCCCTAAATATACTGGTTGTATTTTGCTTGTACCAACTGTAAACTCTACTGGATTTGCATAATAAAGCATTGATGTTAGTGTTTCTGCTACTTTGTTTCCAAGTTCATCTACAGTTGTTTTAATTTCAGAAGTATCCATTTTATTTAAAATATTATCTTTAGGTTGCCCTAGTTCTACTTTTGCGTTTAATCCTCTAAGTACATCCTTCCTTATTTTTATAACTGGAACTTTAATATCTATATCAAAATCTTTGTATCTTACAATAACTCTATCTCCTACATTAACTTTTTGTAGATGTTTATAATTTTCGTATTCTTTAGTTTTACTAAGTTCTATAAAATCTACTTCAATATTTATTTTGCTAAGACCTATGGTTTTTATACTTTCTTTTGCCATAGCTCTCAAGGTTACTTCATCCTCAGCTTCTTTGAATTGAATCTTTTTAACTATAGGAAAAGGTGGATATTTATCACTATTCCAATTAGGTATATTTATATATTTTTCAGTAAGTTTTATTCCATTGTAACCTACTGGATAAAGCTTTGTAACAACATCCTTTGTATCAGAATTAAATTTAATTCCTAAAATATTTTTACCTTGAGCTATTAAAACTCCTGAATCTTTTCCTATTTTCTTTAGAATTTTTATATCAAAATTATCTCTTTTAATTTCTCCACATTTCCACCTTTTAATTATTCCAAACATAGCTTCCACAGGATTAGTTTGAACAAAGTAAATGGTATTAGCTAAAATAATATTGCTATCTACTTTGTATATAGTACTAACATCTCCAGGTAGAGCTTTTTCCATAGCAGTTTTTATACTGCAATTTACAGCTCTACTATCTTCAATAAAGTAATACAGAAGATCATAGAAGATATGCTTTGCCCACACCTTTATTATCTTAATTTCTTTACTTATCTTTTCAACTCTATAAATTCTAAAAAGCTGTCCATCTGCTTTAATTATGTTCCATTCTTCAAGATATTTTGCTCTTCTTCCCTTAGCTGAATACTCAAGTTCTAACTCATAATCTCCATTAAGTTCTTCTGTAATAAAGCAGCTTATAACTTCGTCTAAAACTCCAAGACCATTAGTTTCAAAATTGCCTTTTGTGGTTTTCTTATCGTATATGCATATCACTCTATCACCTCCAATCATTTAAATTTGGGTATGAAAAAAGCAAAGTTATACATTTAATATAACCTTGCTAATTTAATCATAATGCCAAAATATTACATATAACTTATTATGCTAATAAACCTATAAATTGGAATTTGGAGTTATCCACTGACTACAATCTCCACCATATGGTTTCTTCTTGTTTGTAATTTTTGAATCCGCATCTCTCAAGAATTCTTTGAGATGCAAAACCATCTAAATCAGTTTCAGCAATTACACTTGTAACACCATTTTGTTTTAATGCCCACTCACACATTGTTTTTACCGATTCTGTCATATAACCGTTGTGCTCAAACTCTTTACCTAAACCATAACCAATCTCAACTTCTCCATTTTCATTAGGAACATCTTTAAAATCCGCTGAACCTACTACAACCCTATCCTCTTTGCGAATTAAGAAAAAAAAGCTATGCCATAGATAATTATTAGGATCTTTTCGTGTTATTTCATACTGTCCCTTTACTATTTTAAGAAAAAATCCTTTCATTTCTTCTGCCTTATAGTAACAGTCTAATTCTTTTTCGAGTTTAGGAATATCTTCAATCCATAATTTCAACTGATTAACGGTTAAGGGTATAAGTTCCAATCGTTCAGTTTGTATCATCATTTTGCTACCTCCATTAAAAAATTCATTCTTTCGTAAAATAGTTTTATAAATTACTATTTATCGTTATCTTATATAAGTAACCTACTAACTGTATTTACTTATTCTATTGTATCTCTTATTAATTGAATTTTTTCAATATCTAAATCTGTTAATTCTTTTATCGTTTCATTATCTAAACCTTTTTTTATTGCTTTTTTAACTACATCTAAAGTTTTTTTCTTTATTCCTTTTTCTATTCCTTCTTGTATTAAACTTTTACCAAGTTCAGTCATTCTTAATTCCTCCTTTACTTTTTCCAGATCTTTTCCACTTAAAAATTTATTTGCAAAAGCATATAGTATTGATTCCACGTCATACTTATAATCTTCATTTACATCCTTTACTATATCTATAACATTAAGTATTTTATCTACTTTACTTATATTTCCACCCATAATAGGCGTAAATGTTAAAGATATTACATCTTCTTTTGTAATTTCTTTTCCAGATTTTATTTTTTCTACAATATCATTATATATTTTATCTCCATCTTTACTAGCCATAGATATTGTATTAACCTTAAATTCACTTATTCCAGTTTCTAAAGTATTTCCTGGATTTTTTATGTTACCTGAATAAACAATATATGTAACTACATCTTTTCCTGTTTGATGGCTTAATAATGCTTCATAGGCTCTAAATCTTCTTAAATCTATTTTTCCTTTATTAGTTGTTTGAAACTCAAAATGTATAAAAGTATCATCTTCCATTAGGAAAGTATAGTCCATAAACATATTTTTAGTTTCTAAAACTACTAACTCTGTCGGTCCAAGTTCCTTAACTTTTTTGTTTATACCAAAGAATTTTAGTCCTTCCTCCGCAAAAAGATCCATTGCTCTTTTCATTATTAAATCTTCATAATTCGTAGGCTTCATTAGTTCACCTTCCTAGCTTCTTAATTATATCTCTATTTTAATTCATTAGTAGAAATAGTTCAAATAAAAGTAATTTTATTTTTGTTTATATTTCTATACCCAAACCTCATTAATCCTAACTTCCACCTTACTAACATTTCCACTAAACCCTATAGTATTTTCTCCAACTTTAAACACTGGAAACTTTCCAATCATATTCCTATTTTTTAAAACATCCTCTTTATATGCATCCTTTAGAACTGAATCTATAGTTACATATTCATCTACTTTTTTACAGTAATCTCATCATCATTAATCTTTAATTTTATATGTCCACTTTCATAAACATTAATTACAGGCTCACTTTGAAAAGTTCCTTCATTACAATCAATTTTTTATGTACTTCTTTTACTAATGATTTTTCTATTTTTTTATTTACCTTTTATACCTTTATAATTATAGTTATCTTTTTTAATCTCTTCATGGTAAACCTTAAGTGTTTTTTATAATCCTTATGTTTATTTTTTATACCAATCTATGCAAATTCACTCTGTATTAAACATTTACATAATCATTCCCTTTTCTAAAGAACTATCTCATCTACCACAAACCTTTTGTATGAAAAATTCGTCTATAAGTACCCCCACCCTTATAGGTTTCTATATTACCAACGCTATGGACACATATTCTCATGTAACAGAAAAGATTCAAAATAATACAATAGATATATTTTAAAAATTAGTAGTAAAAAATAAATTTGCTACCAACTAAATATCATTGGTAGCAAATTCGTAGTAATTATTAAAATTTTATATATTAAATGTTTTTAAAACGTTGGTATTACTTAGTTAAACCACAGTTTCTAGCAGTAGCTTTCCGCCATTCAAAGTTCGTCTCCAACTCCTTTTCATGGGAAAGCCTTGCATGGATAGTTGTATTAAACTTACTTCGTCCCTTTGGTTCTTGTAAGTTTAACAACTGTTTCTAAATGTGGTGTATGTGGGAACATATCCTTTCCCTTTACTTTCTCTAACTTATAACCTTGCTCTGTTAAGTATTTCAAATCTTCCACTAATGTCTTTGGATTACATGACACATAAATTATATTTTTAGGATCAAATTTCACTACATATTCTAGAGCTACTGGATGAACCCCTGGTCTTGGTGGATCTAAGATTATTGTATCTGGTTTTTCTTTAACTGCACCAATTGTTTTTGCTACATCTCCAGCTATAAATTCACAGTTTTCTAGATTGTTTAATTTTGCATTTTCTTTTGCTGCCTCAACCGCTTCTTCTATAAGTTCTATTCCTATTACTTTTTTAGCTTTTGGAGCAACTATTTGACCAATTGTTCCTGTTCCACAATATAAGTCAAACACTACCTTATCTTCTGTATTGTCTATGAAATCTCTTACTATGCTATATAATTCTTCTGCACCTTTTGTATTTGTTTGGAAAAATGCAAAAGGATTTATTTTAAATTTTAATCCTAACAACTCATCATAAATATATGGTCTTCCGTATAAAAGTTCTACCTTTTCTGGAATAACAGCATCACTTAAAGAATCATTAATTGTATGAATTATTCCTTTGATTTCACCTTTATAACTTTGCTTTTGAATTAACTCTAAGTATTCTGATAGGTCAAAGTCTATTTGAGAAGTTGTAACTAAATTTACTAATATCTCTCCTGTATTAGTTCCCTTTCGTAAAACAAAATGTCTTAAGTATCCTTCTCTTTTCATTACTTTATAATAAGTAAGTCCTTTTTCTCTAAAATAATTCATTGTTAAAGACTGAAGCTTTCTAAAATCTTCATCCATAATCATACAGGAATCTGTACTTACAATAGAAAATCCTCTATTTTTAACATGCATTCCTAATGTTAGTTCTCCGCCCTTTTCCATGTCTCCAAAAGTGAATTCCATTTTATTTCTATATTCAAAAACCTCTGGACTTCCTTCTACACCAAGGAATTCGAAATCATTAAATCCTGCTCTATTAAATAACTGTAAAAGTTGTTCTTTTTTTAAGTCTAATTGCTTTTCATATGGTACGTCTTGAGCTGTACATCCACCACAAAGATTAGTTACAGGACACTTTGGTTCAATTTTATAAGGTGCATCTTCTAGTACCTTATAAAGTTTAGCTTCTATTCTACTACTACTTTTTTTGCTTACCTTTCCTATAACTTTTTGTCCTGGAAATGCTCCTTTTACAAGAACTCTAACTCCATCTACTTCTGTAGTTCCCATACCTGGAAATGCAGTTCCTTCTATATTAAATTCGTATTCTTTTCCTTTTCTCATGTTTTCACTCCTATTTTATGATGTGATTATGCTAACTCAATATCTCTTAATATATTTTTTATGATCTCAAGTATATTTTATCTTTTTAAAGCTATTATATTAATTAGCATACTCCCTTTTACGCATTATCTTTTAATTTTATCATAAAACTATCTATTTTTCATAAGAAAATTTAACTAAATACTTTCTTTAAAAACTACACAATGATTTCCTTCTGGTGTTCTACACTTTGAACATCTAATACATTTAGCCGGAGATACATCTCCTTCTTTCCATCTTCTAATTAGATGTGGTTCTGCAAGCAATGGTCTTGATATTGCAAAGTATTCTATATCTGTATTATTTAAAATTGATTCTATCCTATCTAAGTTAGTAAATCCCCCAACAGTTATTATTGGTACATTTACTTCTTTTGCTACTATTTCTCCATAACCTAAGAAATATCCCTCTTCTTTAATTTCAATATTATCAAACTTTTCTCCAACCATTCCCTTAGCCTTACCATGAACGTTTCCTGAAAGTTCTATTGCATCAATACCTATTTTCTCCATCTCTTTGCAGATAACTCTTGTTTCTTCAAAGGTTAAACCACCTTCAAAAAAGTCTGTAGCTGTAAGTTTAACTAAAATAGGATAATCCTCTCCTACTTTTTCTCTCATTTTATAGTAAATTTCCTTTAGAAATCTCATTCTATTTTCAAGTGATCCACCGTATTCATCACATCTTCTATTATAATAAGGACTTAAAAATTGATTTATTAAATAAGTATGAGCCCCATGAATCTCAATTCCATCAAAGCCTGATTCTTTAGCTCTTCTTGCAGATTCTCCAAAGGCTTCTACTATATAATTTATATCATCCTTTGTCATTTCTTTTCCTTTAGTTCCTGTACCTCTCTCTTCCACATCACTTGGAGCAAAAATAATTCTTTCCCCCACATTAAACTTTGTTTTAGTTCCTCCATAAGCTACTTGAAGTACAATTTTAGAATCATATTTATGTACTAAACTTGTTAACTTTTTATATTCTTCAATAAAGGAATCTTCATATATACCTATCATACCTGGATTAGGTTGTTCTTCCCTTACAACATTTGCATATCCTGTGATTATAAGTCCAACTTCCCCTTTTGCTAACTCTTCATATACCTTATAAAGTTCCTCTGTCATATGCCCTGTCTTAGTAGCCATATTCCCCCATGTTGCACTTCTCATAAAACGATTTTTGATTTTCATATTGCCTATAGTTGTTTTTTCGAATAAGTTCCTCATATCATTTCCACTCCCATATGAATTTACTAAAAGTTTTAGATTATTACTTGATCTAAAGTTAAATTAAACTCTTATAATCCTTGTATCTTTATTTTTATAATAAATTATAAGAATTTTCTTGTCAAAGTATATCTTTATTCGAGTGTCTAAAGATAAAAAATAATTGCAATATTTATGTAAACTTTCTTATAAAACTTTGAATTAACCATTAAACTTTTGATATTATGATACTAATGTAAAAATTGAAATTCATCTACTAAAAAGGAGAAACAATATGATTTTTCAAAAACTACTCAGTATCTTAATAATTGTTCTTGGAGTATTAGAAGCTAAGGTAGGAATCCAGCTTAACCCAGAAAACAATAATAAAAATCTATCAGAATCTGATTCTAAATTCTATAAATTTCAAAAAACTTATTTTGTTATAATGGGTGCTTATAGTATACTTATAGGAATAATTTCTTTTATAAAACCACTTTCTATAATTCTATTGTTGGTACTAGCCCTAACACCTCTACTGGCTGATAAACTTATTGGAAATGTATGGATAAAAAAACATAACTAATTTTTAAATTTTATCTTAATAAAAAAGACTATTTCTAAGAAATTTTTAGAAATAGTCTTCCTTTTGCATAATTAAATTCTTTAATTCTCGCGTTACTAATTTTGATTTGATGCTAGTGTTTCTGAAAATGGCATAAAATATTTCTGAGGGTATTCACATACTGGACATAGTTTTGGCGCTTCTTTTCCTGTTATTATATATCCACATTGACTGCACATCCACTTAATTTCTGTAGGTTTACTAAACATAGTGTTGTTTTCAAGATCTTGAGCTAACCTTTTAAATCTTTCACTGTGAATTTTTTCAACTTTAGCTATTTCAGCAAAAACAAATGCTTCTCTTTGGAACCCTTCTTGTTTTGCTACCTCACTAAAATTAACATATATATTATCTGATTCTTCTTGTTCATTATGAGCAGCATCTTTTAATAAATCAAGAGTATTATCTTTTAAATCTACAGGATACCCTGCACAAATATTTACATTATTTACTCCACCTTTTCTAAGTAACTTAACAAATTGTTCGGCATGACCTTTTTCTTGATTAGCAGTATAATTAAATATACCTTCGATAACATGATAGCCTTCTCTTTTGGCTGTTTCAGCTGCAAGCGTATATCTATTTCTTGCCTGACTTTCTCCTGCAAATGCTCTCATTAAATTTTCAAAAGTTTTGCTTTCTTTAAAATCCATAAGAATTCCTCCTAAAAGTATTTCTAAATATTATTATTTGTTTTTAGCAAAACCTTATTCATTTTAATTAATCATATAAGCCTTTTTAGCTAAACCAATAAATCCTAACTTGTTATAAAAACTTTCTGCATCGTTTCCTACAATTAAATTTAGCCTAATATAGGGATATTTATTAAAGAACATATTCAATGTTCTTTCCATGATTTTTGTTCCAATCTTTTGTCCTTGGAACTCACTATGTACAACAAAATCAATGATATACGGCAATCCATTGACTAATCCTACCATGCAAGCACCAACCAACTTCTCACTTTTAGTATCATAAACTAAGGTTGACCATTCACTAGGAACATTATTTCTTCTTATATGATTAAAATAAACTTGTACACCAGCTAATTGTGAATCATAACTTGTATCTGCATTATATTCAAAATTTCCATTACTATATGATTCGTAAAAAAGCTCAGCGATTTTTTCTCTATTTTGTATTTTTGGAGTTAAAACTTTAAAATTTTCTTTCCAAGTTACTTGAATTTTTTTCGTAGGACAAATCATAAGTTTTTGTATTCTATCTAACTTAAAACTATACCTTTTGAAATGTTCAATGTCTTCTAACTCAACATCTGGAACTATAATACCTCTATTTTTATCACTTATGGATTGAGCATACAAAACTATAGTATCAATTAAATTTTTCTTTTTATCATAAGGAGGTATAACAAAAATACATTTAATCATATTAGGTTTTATAAAAGCTCCTCCTATTTTTACATTATCATTATCTACTATCCAATAACAAAATTCTGATCTTTTATATTTATCAACTTCCTCCTGAAAACTTAGTGAAAACCATTCATTAAAATTACTTACTCTATAAATACAATAATATCTCGCCCATTCTTCTGCCTGGGCTTTACATATCTTATATGCCATAATCTTATCTATCCTTTTCTTCATTATTTACCTTAAAAATATCAATTAAAAACTCTTTAGGCCCTCTATTATATAACTCTACTATAGAATCATAATTATATTTACTTTCTACAAATGCATCTGAAATAGTAAATAAACCTGATATTGCACCAAACTTTTCCCAAAATGGTCCTGAATTTGCTTTTTCAAGTATTTCCTTATTATCTTGTTTTTGAGTAATTGCCACTTTAAGCATATTATAAGCATTTTTCTTTCTATCTTTCATAACATTACTATGCCATTGCACAGTCTTTATATCTTTATCAAAGGACAAGAAATGTGCTATACCCTCATCAAAACATAAGTACTGAATATTTTCTAAATCTTCAGTACTATTTAAAGGTGGATATTTACAATGTATACAAGTATGTGCATATTCATGGGTAAACAAATTCTTAATTATATCTATAACTTCTTCTCCCTTATTAACATAACTTAACATTCTATTAATATCAATTATTATTGCTTCTTCCCCTTTAGGTGAAACCCTAGTCATTGCATCATAAGGATTAGGACATCCAACCACTAAATATACTAAAGAACTGTTTATAATACTTTCCCATCTTGGAAATATTAAATTCCAAATTTCAATATTATATGGTTTAAAATTTACAAGTTCTTTTTGTAGTAAATACGTTATTTTCTTTATTGTATCTCTTTTATTTTCTGATACCTTTTCAATAAGATATTTATCTTTTTCAATAGACTTAAAAATCCATTGATTAGAATAATTATTTAGATCTTTTCCACTTAAATAATCATTAACTGTGTCTACATTAACTCGCATAACTTTATCTATCCTTTCTTCATTATTTACCTTAAAAATATCAATTAAAAACTGTTTGGATTCTTTAATTTATAAAAATTCTCTTACTAATTTTTATCTACCTCTTCGAAAAATTTCGTAACATATTATGCCTATTATACTATACTTTGTATAATACTTGTGTTATTTCAATAAAAAACTGTTCTACTTTAAAGAAAACTTCTCTTTTTGCAGAACAGTTACTTATATATTAAATTTATACTTTATGACTAAAACACTATTATTAAAACATTCTCTCTGAATTATTATATTTCTTAGAAAGTATATAAACAATTTTTTTATCTAAAATTGTAGCTAAAAGTTTATCCAAATAATCAGTAATAAACTGGACTATAAATGCACTTGCAATAGTACCTAATCCTAATTTTCTTAAAAGCAATACTATATAACTTGATCCAGATGAAGTAAATCCTCCAAATAAAATTCCTGCTATAATGGCACCTACAAAACTAATAAAAATATTAGCTACTAATACTGAAAAGAATAACTTTTTACCCTTTAAATAATTATTTTTATACATAAATCCAAATAAAAATCCTGTAAATATTTGAACAGGTGCAAACCATAAGGAATATATATCAAAGGTTATTCCACTAACTATACTACCTAAAAGTCCTGTTATAATTCCAAAAGTAGGTCCTAACAAGAAGCTAATTAATATAGTTCCTATAGAATCTAAATATATTGGTAATCTTAAATTTAAGGCTATAAAAGCTCCAACTATATTAAGTGCAATTCCCATTCCTACCATTGATATTTTTAAAGTTTTCGTAATCTTCATATTTTCCCTTTCATCCTTTCTTCTGTTATATATTTGCTTCTATTAAGTTATATAAACATTTTTTATTCTTTTAATATCTTTATTATTTTTGAAGACTATTTCCATTTTATTTCTCACCATATATTTAAATATAGTAAGCTTATGATCTTCAAATCTATGTTTTTATAACTTTTTAACAAAACTTTATATTCTTGTATACACTTCATTTTCTAATATTAAATCTATATCTTCCTTTTTATCTCTAAATATTCTTTTTAAAAACTCTTTCATAAAAAACTTAGAATTGACTTTAGTTAAAACTTTACAATTAGCTTTCTTTTTATAAAAGTTTTTACTATCTACAATTGTTTGTCCCATAGCAATTCCCTCTGTTACTATATCCATGTAGGCTTTAAATCCATTACATACTTCTCTATTTATAAAATATAAAACCGCCAATGGATCATTTATAACACATCCTAAAGTTCTTTCTTGCTGCCAATGAAAATCCACATAAAACCTAGTAATTTCAACTATAAAATCAGCCTTTTCATCATTAAATTGTCTTAAGAGTTCTATATAATTAGGTGTTAAAACACATTCTCTTGTAACATCTAATCCAACCATGTGAAAAGGTACCCTTGAATGTTTCATAATATATCTAACACTATGAGGATCTACCCAATAATTAAACTCTGCAACTGGAGAACAGTTCCCATGACTTTTAAAAGCTCCTCCCATTGAAACTATTTCTTCTATCTTATTAAAAACTTTAGGATTTTCTTGTAAAGCTTCTGCAAGATTTGTTAAAGGTCCTAGAGCAATTATAGAAACATCTTTATTTTCTATTACAGCATCTAAAATAAAATTCTTAGCACCTTTTTTAACACTTCCGCCTTCAACTTCTTCTATAAATGTTTCCCCTAATCCATCTTCACCATGAGTATCCTCTGCTACCACTAACTCTCGCTGAAGTGGATTTCCTTCTCCTATGTAAATGGGAATATCTAATCTATTCATTAGTCTTAAAACCTTTAAGGCATTCTTTACACCTTTATTTACATGAACATTTCCTGATACAATTGTTATTCCTATAATATTTAACTCCTCACTAGATAAAGCAAGCATTAAAGCTAGTGAATCATCTATCCCTGGATCACAATCTATAATTACATTTCTTTTTTTCATATTCAAAACCCCTTTTCTAAAAATAAAAAAGGAGTAGGTTCTCCTACTCCTAAAACTTCAATTTTACATAGTAAAAATAAAAGGTCACTAAAAATAGTGACCTTAACAATTACTAATACTAAATTTTTGAAAACATTTATTAAAATTGCCTAGTTTTTTATAGAGGGATGGTCTTACTGAACCTCTCTCATAGCATAGTGCTATGAAATTAAATCTTTATATTCAATTTTTAGTTTAATTTTACATTCACATTATATATTATACATCAACAATTGTAAACCTTTAATTATTTATACATAATATTGTGCTTGTGCATTATACATCTTCTCATATTGATTATCACTATCTTTTATTAATTCCTCATGAGTTCCATATTGAATAATTTCTCCTTTATGGAATACAGCTATTTTATCACAGAATTTACAACTAGATAACCTGTGAGAAATATATATTGCAGTTTTATTTCCTATAAGCTCATTGAATCTACTATATATTTCAGATTCTGCAATTGGATCTAATGCTGCTGTAGGTTCATCTAAAACAACTATTGGCGCATCTTTATATACTGCTCTTGAAATAGCTAATTTTTGTGATTGTCCACCTGAAAATTCTATTCCATTCTCTTCAAATATTTTATATATATGCGTATCTATCCCCTCTGGCATTTTTAAAATATCTTTTTCTAATCCCGATTGTTTCAATGAATTTTCTATACCTCTATCATTATTTTCTTCCTCATTATTAAGAACTATATTTTCCTTTACAGTAAATGCGAATAATTTAAAATCTTGAAAAACTACAGATAACAATTTCATATATTCATCATAGTTATATTCTTTTATATTTATACCATTTAATAAAATTTCTCCATCTGTAGGCTCATAAAGTCTAGTAAGTAATTTTATAAATGTAGTTTTACCTGCTCCATTTGAACCTACTACTGAAAGTTTTTCACCTTGCTTAATAGTTATTGAAACATTTTTTAAAGTGTATTCATCACATCTAGGATATTTAAAACTTACATTTTTAAATTCAACAGTGCATTGTTCTGTATTTTTAAGGGATTTTCCTTTTCCTGTTTTATTCGATTTAATCTGTTCAAGACTTATGTAATCCTCTAAATATCTACACATTTGACTTAATTCTATAAAACTTCTTACAAATTTAGATACTGTAGCACTAAAATTATTAGCAGAAGCTACATACATGGTAAATGATCCAATTCCTATAGTTCCTATACACACTTTATATGTCATATAAGCATAAATACCAAACATTTGTACTTGTAATCCTACTTCATTTGTTCCATTATATCTACCCATAATTTTAAATAGTTTAACAAATTGTTCTACGGAATCCTTATTAAAACTTCTTACTTTATCCATAATAAGAGGACATATATTGTATAATCTTACATCCTTACCCATAGAAAAATCTGTTGTTATATTAGAATAATATAGATATCCTCTATTTAAAGGCATTAAGGATTTATGGAATTCATACTGAGCCTTTTGCGATTTTTGATATATAAAAGAAGTAATAATTACAATAACTATTATGAATAAAACTATATATAAATCTAAACTAGCAATTACCGCAATTAATCCTATTAAGGAAATAATCTGAGTAAATATACTAACAGCTGCATTTATCATTCTACCTATAATTCCTTGTGTTCTAAGAGCTAACCTTACCCGTTCTTTCAAATCTAATACTTCTGGATCTTCTATGTTTTGGAATTCCATTTCCATTATTTTTTTCCCAATTAACATATCAAATCCATTTAAAATTTCAATGTTCTTTATTTCTATTAAAGTATCAAACCATGAATTAATAAGATTTAAAGTAAAATTAGCAATTATAGTTACTAAGACTAATGCTATAAATATTTTTATTCTCTTCTGTCCCATTAATTCATCTATAATAAATTTAGGCATAATTATATTAATAAATGGAGTTATAGCTTTAAATATAGAGGAAATAACTAATGTAGGAATATACGTTTTAGAAATACCATGTGCTAACTTTAAAATATATCTTGAGATTTTAATATTTTTCTTCAATTGAGCAATACTTTTATTTTTCATTTAAGCTTCCTCCATTTCTAAAGATTTTTCTTTATAATAAGAAGCTTGAATATTAAACATTTCTGAATACGCTCCACCTTGATTTAAAAGCTCCTCATGAGTACCATATTCCTTAATTTCACCATTTTCTAAAAAGGCTATACCATCGCAAAAACGGGTACTTGATAATCTATGAGAAATATATATTGCTGTTTTATCACCAATCATATCATTAAAACCTTTATACAAATTATATTCTGCAAGAGGATCAAGTGCTGCAGTAGGTTCATCTAATATTACAATAGAACCATTTTTATATAATGCTCTTGCTAAAGCTAATTTTTGATTTTCTCCACCTGAAAGTTCTATTCCATTAGAATCTAATACTTTTAATAGAGATGTATCAATTCCATTTTCTAAAGAGTCTATTTTTTCTTTTAACCCGGATTTTTCAATACATTGGTTTACCATATTTTTATCTATCTTAGATTTTGCAATAAGTGCCACATTCTCTGCTATAGAAAATGCAAGCATTTTTATTTCTTGAAATTCTACAGAGAATAATTTATAGTACTCCTCTTTATTAAACTCTAAGATGTTAATTCCATTTAATAAAATTTCACCTTCTGTAGGTTCATAAAGTCTAGTTATTAGTTTTACAAAAGTGGTTTTACCTGCACCATTTACCCCTACAAGTGCTAGTCTTTGTCCTTTTTTTACTTTCAAAGATAGATTCTTATAAATATATTTTTCACTATTAGGATATTTAAAAGATACATTTTTAAATTCTATTTCATAAGTATCAGCTTTTGGAATGTTTCTAAATTGCTTTTTCTCTTTCTCATTATCAAATTCTAATAAATTTCTAAAATCATTTATATATAAGTTTTGTGCATTTATATGTGCTATATCATCTAAAACTTTTTGCATCCATCCTGCAAATCCAGCAATTGTTGTAAAGTACATAGTAAATGATCCTATACTTAAAGATCCCTTTAACACCATATAAATTAAATATGCATATACCACACCTTCCCTAAGTAAAAGAAGGAATACATCTAATACTGAAACTCCAAAATATTTATATTTAATGTCCTTCTGAATTTTAAGACTAGAATTTTGAAAAACTCTAAGTTTATTCTGTAGCCAGTTGCTTAAATTAAAAATTCGTATATCCTTACCATATGCAAAATTACTCATAACATCATAAATATAATAACTTTTTCTCTCTATTTCTGAAACCTGATCTGCTCTACTATATTCATATTTCTTTGCCCTTGTAGTTAAATAGTATATAAATATAACATTTAATAATAGATATAATAATATCAAAGGATTCAATGTAAAAACTATAGCAACATATCCAAAAAATGCGATACTTTCTCCAAAAATTGCAAAAAGTTTATGTAATACACCTTCTATACCCTCTTGATTATTTTGTACCGCTCTGTATGCCGTTTGAATATCATTTAATACTTTAGGATCTTCCGTATATTTAAAATCCATCGTCATACATTTTTCTTGCAGTTTATGCGTGAAATTAAATCTTATTCCTATCATTCTGGGAAAATAAGCACCTTCCAAATAAGTAGACATATAATTTACAATAGAAGATATAATAAAAAAAGTTAAAAGTATAGCTATTAAATTTAATATCCTTTTCTGCCCTGTTAATTCATCAATTAAAAATTTAGGTATAAATATTGATATGAATGGTTCTATAGAAACTACTATAGTAAATAACCCAAAATACATAAAAGCTTTTTTATCCCACTTCCATGCATTTTTAATTAAATAAAAAATATTATCTTTGATACTTCTTTTATTTTTTGTCAAAGTTTATCTCTCCAATCCCATTTTTTTAATATCTTTCACTCATTTACTGAATATTCAAACTTTATTAACATAATTATATTATCATATTTTAAAACATAAAAATAGGGCAAGTATTTATAATACCTACCCTATTTTTGAATTATAATTATTTGGATGAGGACTATAGTGGTCTAGATAATTACTTAATATAATCTATATAACTATATAACTAAAATTTTTAATACTGGATTTTTTAATAATCTCTTTTTCTATAAGTTTATCTGTTACCATAGAATAATAAATATGATACCACCATATAAAATACTCTTCAAAAGATATCTCATAAAAATAATTAGATTCTTTATAGCTTTCATAAAGAATTTTTTTATTGTTTTCGAATATTTTAATATACTCATCCCTAATAATATCTGCAATATTATTTAACATAAAAAATTCTTTTTTAGTTAAAATAGGGATTACTATATCTTTATCTTTCAATAAATTTAATCTGTTAAATCCATTTATAATTTCAGAGTTACAGTTGTATCCTCTATCTTTAGCGATTTTTAAAAATTCTTTTAAAAGAAACTCCTTAGTCTCATTATCATTACAAAAGTAACTTTCACCAAAATACTCTTTTATCTTTTTTTCCTCAATTGTATAAAAATTTATACTGTTCATTCTTTCATTCCCATATAACCCAAAAGCAATATCTCCATAATATTTAAATATATTTCCATATATATTCAAAGCCTCTTTTATACTATTTTTGCCTTTTTCCTGCAAAGAAAAATAATAATTCATATTATTTCTTTTGGTTCTTTTAGATTTAAGAAATAGTTCCTCTACATTATCTATTTGTATACAATCTAAAATCACATCACTTAAAATAAATAATGATATATCTTCAAACTTAAAATTATTAAAACATTTAAGCTTATAGGTACAGCTTTTAATATCCTCTAACTTCGATTTTATTAATTCTACTGCTATATCCACGAGCTTTTCAGATTCTTCTATAAGTTTCTTAGATTCCTCTATAGATATAATCATACAATTAAGTATAAATTTATTTTTTTCTTTTTTTATTAATTCCTCTTGTAGTAACAAAGATAACCTCATATTTATATCTTTATCACTCCATCTAAAATAGTTTTTTATCTCTTCTATGAATATATCATTATGTAATAAAACACATACTTCTTTTAAATTGTATTTATTTATATTTACTCTTGGAAAATTATCACCTTCAGATATTATTTTCTTTTCATATTCACAATTTAATAATACATTCAACGCTTTATTCATCCTCTTCCCCCTGACTAAATTTAAATGAAATTTTATACTAATTTCTCCTTTAACCCTTCTACCTCTCTTGCTCCAATATCATCACCTAAATACTTAAATACTTCTTCACTTTTATTCAAATATTCTAGTGCTTTATTTGTTTCTTTTTTAGATATATATACTTCACCTAACCCCCTAAAAGCACATGCTATACATACCTTATCTTCTGATTTCTCTGCATAATATAGTGATTTTTCTAATAATACTTTAGCCTTATTGCAATCACCCTTTAAAAGATTTATATATCCATTTTCATAATAATTTGCAGATAAATACATGTTTTTATCCTTAAAAACTTTTAAAATTAGATCATATTCTTTTTTTAGATATTGCAATGCTATGTCATAATTGCCTGCTTCCCTCTCTACCATACATAACTGATGATACAATATACTTTCATCTTCTTTATTTTCTTCCTCTATTGCATATGATAATAATTTAAAATAACATTCTCTAGCTTTTTTGTATTGTTTTGATAGAGTTTTAGTAAATCCTAATCCATATAATGCTTGTTTATATAGCTCATTAAATCTATCCTTTGCACTTATTAAAACTTTACAATATAACTTCTCTGCCTCTATGTAATTTTTTTGATCAAAACTTATAAATGCTTTGTTTAATAAGCTTTCAAGTTTATCTCTTTCCTCCAAAATGCCATCCCCTTATTTTATATTCTTTTCATTAAGTACCCACCTTTTCCATTGCTTTTCTAATAACTCCATATTAACTTTCATATATCCAAACACATCACCATTTTCATAGTTTCTTACAATTTTATTTATAGTATTTTTGCCATACTTTTCTTCTATATATTTGATAAGAGTCCATCCCCATTCATAAGCAAATATCCTATTTTTATCTATATCTCTTAAGTTAGGGATTACACAATTTTTAACATTTTCTTCTACAGTTTTTCTAAATTCCTTTTCATATTTCCATTGTTGTGATAGATATACTGCTAGTCCCTCTCCAAACCAAAGAGAGGAATTCTCCATATCTTTACATAAATATTCCTCAAACATATGTGTAGTTTCATGGTAAATTAATCTTTCATACTCTTTTTGATCATACTTATATATAGAATCTTCTTCATATACATTAGGAGATAATAATACTAAATATTCTTCTTGTGGCTGTGCAATTCTACTTTTTCTTGATGGTATTTCTATGTTTACTTTTAAAATATTTAAAACTAAATTTTCATATTCTTTTCTATTACATGCTAAAATTACTTTTATATTAAAACTTCCCTTTTTAATTTCAAAATAATCTGATAATTCTTCATATGCTTTAATTACTTTTTCTAAAGTTTCTTCTACAAAACACTTATCTTTTTCCATATAAAAAACATATATATTTTCCTTATTCATACACTTATAATTTTCTAACATATTCTTATTCTCCTCATTGTATATAAAATTATAATTTATATTTACTTTAATCTTTTATTATTTTATATATAAAAATGTAATAGTAAAAACTACTACATTTTTAATCCCACTAAAAAATAGAATACTCATTATAAAGTTTATTTTTTATAAACTATAATATTTTGGAAAGTACATTTTTCATCTCCTATATTTTCATATGTATGCATTATATTTGCATCAAATTTGATACAGGTTTCTTTTTTTAAAATAACACTTTCACTTTCAAAATTCATTTTCAATGTTCCCTCTGTTACTATTATATACTCTTCTACTCCCTCAGCATGTTTTTCTGATGAATGTATACATTCTTTTTCTAAATCAATTTTCAATATTTCAAAATTATTTTTTATATCAAAGGGAAAAATAGGATAAATCTTCATTTTGTTATTTTCTTCGGAAATAGGAGTTATTTTAGAAGAATCAACTACCTTATAATTAATTTTTTCTTTCTCCATAAAAGAAGAAAATGGTACCTTCAAACCAGTAGAAATTTTCCACAATGTAGATACAGTTGGATTAGATTTTCCTTTTTCTATTTGAGCAAGCATAGCTTTACTTACTCCTGTTAGATTGGCAACCTCATCTAAACTTAATTTTCTTTTATTTCTAATAGCACTTAAATTATTACCTATAATTAAATTTAATTCTTCCATACTTCCTCCCACAAAATATGTTCAATATATTTTATTTTTGTTTAATATATTGAACATTCATCTAATATATTATATAATTTATTATACTTAAAAACTAAAGTTATTCAAAGGAGTTTATATTATTATGAAAAAAGCTTTATTTTATGGAATAATCGCTTCTATGTTTTTCGCCTTTACATTTATACTTAATCGAAGTATGAATTTATCTGGTGGGAACTGGATGTGGAGTTCAGCTTTAAGATTTTTCTTTATGTTACCACTATTATTCATAATTGTTTTAAATCAAAAAGGTACAAAACGGGTTATAAATTCCATTAGACAAAATTTACTCCCTTGGTTTCTATGGAGTACTGTTGGTTTTGGATTATTCTATGCTCCTCTTACATTTGCCTCAATATACGGAGAATCATGGCTTGTTGCTGGTTGTTGGCAAATAACTATTATAGCCGGTATACTTCTAACCCCTATTTTTAAAAGAAATTTACCTTTAAAAAGCTTATTAATGTCTTGTATTATTTTATTTGGTGTTTTTCTAATACAATATGAACAAGCTACTAAGCTTAATATATCTAAAACTTTTCTTTCAATACTTCCTATACTTATAGCAGCTTTTGCATATCCTTTAGGAAATAGAAAAATGATGGAACTATGTAAAGATACATTAACAACTATAGAAAGAATATTTGGAATGACATTATGTAGCATACCTTTTTGGTTAATTATTTCTTTTTTAGGATACCTAAAAGCAGGATCCCCGAATACCAATCAAATTACTCAATCGCTAATAGTAGCAATTTTTTCTGGTGTAATTGCCACAATATTTTTCTTTAAAGCTACGGAATTAGTTAAAAATGATCCTTCTAAATTAGCAATTATAGAAGCTACTCAATCTGGTGAAGTAATATTTAGCATACTTGGTGAAATCTTTTTACTTAATGGTTCTAAGCCTTCACTCCTAGGTCTTTTAGGCTTATTTTTTATTGTTTTAGGTATGATTTTAAGTAGTATTATTGCAACAAATTCAAATTAATATAAAAAATAGCTAGTATACAACTTAATTTATACTAGCCATTTTACTTGCATACCTATCTTAATTATCCTAAAAATTTATTTACAATATAAATCATATTATTTGATTTGGATCTTTTTTTCATTCTTAATGTATCTATTGTCGTTCCTATAGTATGTCCTTCTTTTGTTTCATTTACTTTCTCCTTTTTCTGATCTTCCACAAAAATCCTAAAGTTCTAATTAAGAATTAGTGATAAAAGACGTTGTATATTTCTTTCTAATGTCCCATCTTTAATTTTTTTAATGCTTTCTTCACCCCATTTAGGAAATATAGGTTTTTTATATGCTAAAATTAATCCTTGTAGGATAGTCAAAACTGAATCTACAATTACTTCTTTTTCGTTTATATACCCGTATTCTTTTTTAAACACTTCACTGGCCTCTTCAGATAATGATGAACATACATTTCTTATATCACTATATCTATAACCTATACCTAAAAAATTATAATCAAACATTAATGCTTGTTTTTTATCTTTAGCAACTGCTAAATTAGTATAATAAAAGTCATTATATACTAAGGTTTCTTCTAAATTATTTATATATTTTAAAATACTTTCAAAGTTATTCTCTATTAATTTCCATACATTATTATCTTCCGTATTTGACCTTTGTCTAATTAATTTAAGATTTTCTTGTGTAATAATATCTGTTTCTCTATAAAATTTAAAACTACTCTTCTTTTTAGATAAATATTTACTACCTTCATGATGCAACTTTAAATACCATTTTGCAAGATTTTTTACAACTTCAATATCACTTAAATCCTCTTCTATTCCTAATCTAAAAACTTTATTCTTACTTAAATCATCTAAAAGCAAACTTTTTTCTGTACTAGCTATAACTTTAATAGTAGGAATATCACATTCCTGTAATATAAAATAATTTTCTATTTCTCTTCTAAATTCTTTATTTATAAAATACTTAAGAACATAACTTTTTTCACCATGTCTCATTCTATATAAATAAATACCATCTTTATGTTGTATTTCTTGGAGATCAATTATTTTGTTATTAATATTAAGAAGTTTTTCTAGCTCTTCATAAATATCTTCATATAATCCCAATGTAACTTACCTCCTAAATTTGTGTTTAATCTGTGCCCTTATATTATCCTTCATGGTCATTAATTCTATTTTATTAAGATTTAAATGTTCAAATATAGTTTTTAAAAATTATAATGTGATATAATTTTGTAAACCTCTTTATTCATCCCTATACAACTTATATACTTTTTAAAACCTTCCTCTAACTTTAATAAATCAGATCCAAAGGTTGTTTCTATTTTTTTGTAAACTTCTTTATTTAATTCACTATAAAATTTTTTATACTTATCTACACCTAAAATACCCATAATATACTCTGTAAAAGCTCCAGCTATGGGATAACTTATATTGCAATCACATTTATAAAACTTTTCATTTTCTAAAAGATCTTTTAATCCTACATATAAATTATTTTCTAAAAAATATTTTGTCCATGCATAATTTGATATTCCCAAGTAAACTTTATCAAAATACATAGCTAGTCCTTCTCTAATAAAAACTTGTGGAGGATTTCCTAAGGTATTATATGCAATTAAGTGAGTGTCCTCATGGAAACCTAAGCATTTTACTTCTTCATTATATACAGCATAAACAATATTAGGATATCTAGCAAAACCATTGCAAGGCTCATTATCTCCACATACTTCACCAACTTTTTTAGGTGAATCACATAAAAAATAGTTAATTTTCTTACTCATTGTTACATTTAGCATATAATTAATAGTATTAAAACAATTTTCTTGAAGTTCTATAATTTTTTCTATATTCCTATGTGCCAATGAATTTTCTTCATAATTAAAAACATAATTTTTACTTTTTGTTTTTATAAAACTCATTAGAATTTCCTCCCATCTTCCTACTTTCTAGTTTTACATAAATATTCATTAGCTTTTTCTAGTAATTTTTTATTTTCTTCAAAATCTCCGCATGATTTTTGAAAATTCATACTTTATTTTCTCCTTTCTCTTGAATAAATAATTTAAAATGTTAAAATATATTTACTTAATTCTTTTAATATTCAGTACCATTTGTGTGGAGGATACTATTATGTCAAAATTAAAAACTTTTGTTAAAACTATTCCCGGATTTCGTTCAAATACAAAATTAAATATGATAATTGCAGGTATTTATTATGTTGTTTCATTACTTATTGGCTTTTTAAATGTACAATTAATGATATCTTTTCTTACTATGCCTTATATAGTATTCCTAATGATTGACTGTGTAGATTCTTAAAAGGAGGTTCACTATTATGACTAAGACATTTTTTTATTCTTATAAAAAAGATAATAGTAAAAACTTAAAAATATTAAGCATTATAGGATTATCTATTTTTATTATTAACTTACTGTATATAATTAGAAGTATACTTGATTTCAATGACAAATCATTAAAATTTATTTTAGTCATGCCAGCAATTTTACTTGGTATTATATTAATAAAAACTATTTCACTTATTAAAAACTCAAAACAAGCTGACTTAACTTTGGAAGATTCAAAAATTATTTTAAATAGTATGTTCTTAAAAAAACAATACTCTTTATCATTAAAAGATATTAAAAATATTGACATAAATATTGTAGACGAAATAATAACACTACAATTATCAAATGCCTCACATATTATTAAACTATCCTCTTTTATGAAAAAAGATAGACCTAAAATAATTGATACCTTTAAACAACTTAAAAGTAACTTAGCTTAAAAACATTAAATCTTCATTTATATTGAATCTTACACACTTTTATAAAAGCAATAGAAATTTATTTTTGTGTGTCTTCCAGCATAGCGAGGAAACTAAAAAAATAATTTCTATGCTTCTACTTATAAAAGTTATTTTTCGTTAACTTTGAATGTAATGAGGAAATAAATAACATATTTCCCTTTTGTAATCTCCTATTTACTAAAGAAATTTCTATATCTTTAAAGGAATAAAATTATATTTTGTGTTGACTTCGAACGTAGTGAGGGAATAAGAAAAATACTATTTTATTCCTAGTAATTATAGAACTTTCTTCTATTATCTCAATGAATTTTTATTTATCTTTACCTTATATACTTTTATAAAAGCAATAGAAATTTATTTTTACGTGTCTTCCAGCATAGCGAGGAAACTAAAAAATAATTTCTATGCTTCTACTTATAAAAGTTTCTTTCGTTAACTTTGAATGTAATGAGCAAATAAATAACATATTTCCCTTTTGTAATCTCCTATTTACTAAAGAAATTTCTATATCTTTAAAGGAATAAAATTATATTTTGTGTTGACTTCGAACGTAGTGAGGGAATAAACAAAATATAATTTTATTCCTAATAATTATAGAAATTTCTTTTATTCTCTCAATAAATTTTTATTTCTCTTTACCTTATATACTTTTATAAAAGCAATAGAAATTTATTTTTACGTGTCTTCCAGCATAGCGAGGAAACTAAAAAATAATTTCTATGCTTCTACTTATAAAAGTTTCTTTCGTTAACTTTGAATGTAATGAGGAAATAAATAACATATTTTCCTTTTGTAATCTCCTATTTATTAAAGAAATTTCTATATCTTTAAAGGAATAAAATTATATTTTGTGTTGACTTCGAACGTAGTGAGGGAATAAACAAAATATAATTTTATTCCTAGTAATTATAGAAACTTCTTTTATTCTCTCAATAAATTTTTATTTCTCTTTACCTTATATACTTTTATAAAAGCAATAGAAATTTATTTTTATGTGTCTTCCAGCATAGCGAGGAAACTAAAAAAATAATTTCTATGCTTCTACTTATAAAAGTTTCTTTCGTTAACTTTGAATGTAATGAGCAAATAAATAACATAGTTCCCTTTTGTAATCTCCTATTTACTAAAGAAATTTCTATATCTTTAAAGGAATAAAATTATAGAAATTTCTTTTATTCTCTCAATAAATTTTTATTTCTCTTTACCTTATATACTTTTATAAAAGCAATAGAAATTTATTTTTACGTGTCTTCCAGCATAGCGAGGAAACTAAAAAAATAATTTCTATGCTTCTACTTATAAAAGTTTCTTTCGTTAACTTTGAATGTAATGAGCAAATAAATAACATATTTCCCTTTTGTAATCTCCTATTTACTAAAGAAATTTCTATATCTTTAAAGGAATAAAATTATATTTTGTGTTGACTTCGAACGTAGTGAGGGAATAAGAAAAATACTATTTTATTCCTAGTAATTATAGAACTTTCTTCTATTCTCTCAATAAATTTTTATTTCTCTTTACCTTATATACTTTTATAAAAGCAATAGAAATTTATTTTTACGTGTCTTCCAGCATAGCGTGGAAACTAAAAAAATAATTTCTATGCTTCTACTTATAAAAGTTTCTTTCGTTAACTTTGAATGTAATGAGCAAATAAATAACATATTTCCCTTTTGTAATCTCCCATTTACTAAAGAAATTTCTATATCTTTAAAGGAATAAAATTATATTTTGTGTTGACTTCGAACGTAGTGAGGGAATAAACAAAATATAATTTTATTCCTAATAATTATAGAAATTTCTTCTATGCTCCTTCTTGTAAGAAACTATATTGTGCCATATAAAGGTTATAATAAATACCTTTTTTTGCAAGTAACTCTTCATGGGTTCCCACTTCTACTATTTCTCCACCTTCTACAACCATGATTTTATCGCAATCTCTAATTGTTGATAATCTATGTGCTATTACAAAAGAAGTTCTGCCTTTTAATAATTTTTTTATACCTTGTTGTACTAACATTTCTGTATAGGTATCTATATTAGAAGTTGCTTCATCTAATATTAAAATTCTTGGATCTGCTAATAAAGCCCTCGCAAAAGAAATTAATTGTCTTTGTCCTACTGAAAGTCTTGAACCTCTTTCATTTATCTCTGTATCATATCCTTTTTCTAAACTCATTATAAAATCATGAGCATTAACACTCTTTGCTGCGGCTATTATCTCATCATCTGTAGCATCTAATTTCCCATATCTTATATTTTCTTTTACAGAATATGAAAATAAGAAAGTATCTTGTAGCATTATTCCCATTTGACTTCTTAAGGACTCTAATGTTACATCTTTTACATTTATTCCATCTATTAATATTGTACCCTCTTGCACATCATAGAACCTACTTATTAAATTTATAATTGTTGTTTTACCCGCACCTGTTGCTCCAACTAATGCAACGCTTTCACCTTTATTAACTTTAAAATTTACATCTTTTAAATTTTTTACTGATCCATCATAAGAAAAACTTACATTATTAAATTCAATATTACCCTTAATTTCAGGCATACTAGATGAATGTTCCTTTGAATATATTGTAGGTTTTATATCCATAATTTCAAAAACTCTTTCACCTGCTGATATATTACTAATTAAGGTATTATAAAAATCCGTAATATGCATTATTGGTTGCCAAAACATAGTTACATACCAAGTAAAAGAGATTAAAGTTCCTACCTTTATATTTCCAATTCCTATAAGATCAATACCTTTAATATATATAATAACCGTTCCAACACCCCAAGATAGTTGTACTATTGGCCAAAATAAATCATTTAACCTTGCACAACTTAAAAATGTCTTTAACATATCTTCTGTCATGTTTTTAAAATCTTTTTCACGTCTATGCTCTGCCGCAAAATTTTGAACAAGTTTAATTCCTGAAAAATCCTCATGTGTAAAAGCATTAACATTAGAACGTTTTTGTCTATATTTTGCCCATAAAGATTCACTAAAATATTGAACAATAAACAATCCAACAAATAAAAAAGGTATTAACATAAGTGTCCATAATGCTAATTTAAAGTTCATCCATAACATTAAAATACTTACACAAACAAGTTTTAATAATTGAGGAATAAAATTAGTTATGCTTACATTAAATAGTTCTTGAAGTGCATTAACATCACCCATAACCCTAGCCAAAACTTTTCCAACTGGTCTACTATCAAAAAAACCAAATGATAATTTTTGAATATGAGTATACAAATCTTCCCTTATATTTATTAGAATCTTATTTGTAACACCCGCCATACATTTTATTCTTATTCTTGCTGCAGTCATAGCTAATAAATTTAATACAACTAATATAACTCCTATATTTATAAGTCCTCTAATATTTTTGTTAGCAATATGCTTATCTATGGCTACCTCTAATAAATAAGGACTAAAAAGCGAACTTAACATAGCTATAATCATTAAAAAAATTACTAATATGATTTTCCGCTTAAAAGGTTTTGCATATTTAAAAAGCCTTTTTAAAATGTATAATTTTGAATGTGATACTCTAATTTCATCTTGTCTAGTACCATTAATCTCCATTATATCGCCTCCTCTTCATCAACATTTTCTATAAAGTCTTTAAACTGTTCTTTATAGATTTCATAATACTTTCCTTGTTTCTTTATAAGTGTAGAATGATTACCACTTTCTATAATTTCACCATTTTCCATAAATAAAATTAAATCTGCATTTTTAACTGCTGAAATTCTATGAGCAATTATAAAAGTTGTGCAGCTCTTTTCTCGCTCATTTAAATTTTTTAGTAGCTGAAATTCAGTTTCCATATCTAACGCTGAAGTAGAATCATCTAAAATTAAAATAGGTGCTTTCTTTATTAATGCTCTTGCTATAGATAATCTTTGCTTTTGACCTCCTGACAACCCTATTCCTCTTTCCCCTACTACGGTATCATATCCTTTAGGTAAGTTATTAACAAATTTCCCTGCACAAGCAAGTTTACTAGCATTTTTTAATTCTTCCTCTGATGCATTTTCTAACCCTAATTTTAAATTATTTTTTACCGAATCTGAAAATAAAAATACATCTTGTGGGACTATAGATATATTGTTTCTAAGGCTAAATAAATCATATTTTTTTACATCTATACCATCTACTAAAACCTCACCCTTTGAAACATCATAATTTCTACCTATTAAACTAATTAAAGAGCTTTTTCCTGATCCTGTAGTTCCCATAATTGCTATAGTCATACCTTTTTCAGCTTTAAAATTAATATTTTTTAATACTTCTTCATCTTTGTATTTAAAAGAAACATTTTTAAATTCTATGTCTCCTTCTATATTTTCTTTAATTATTGCATTTTGACAATTACTGATCTTAGGTTCTGTATCTAATATCTTAAAAACTTTCTTTGCAGATGCTTTAGTTTCGGCAAACATATTAGTAAGCCATCCTAAATTTTCCATAGACCATAACATTCCCCAAATATATCCGTTAAAAGCCACTAATGCACCTAAAGTCATCTCACCCTTCAATACAAAATATCCCCCAAGTGAAATCATCACAATAAGAGATAAGTTTGTAAAAAAATCCATCAAAGGTAAATGATTTGCTAACACATTGGCTTGTTCCATATTAAGTTTATAATACTTTTTATTCATTTTTAAAAATTTTAAAATCTCATGTTTTTCACGACTAAAAGCCTTAACAAGTCTAACTCCAGCAATATTTTCTTCTGCTGTTGTATTCATCTCGGCATTTTGATCACTAATCTTTTCGTATACTTCTCCTTCTTTTTTCTCCAAATTCATAGCTAAAAATCCTACTGGTATCATAGTAATTATACAGGCAACAGCTAACTTAGGACTCAACCAAAATAACGCTACTGCACCAAAAACAAAATGAATAAGATTTTCAAGCAACAAACGCAATCCAAAAGATAGAGATCTCCAGATGTTTTCTATATCTTCTGCTATTCTTGACATAAGTTCACCTGTATTTACCTTATCAAAATAGGCAAACTCTAGTTTTTCTATATGATTAAATAATTCTATTTTTATATCTTTATGAACTTTTACACTTAAAACATCAAATAAATATTCTTCTACATATCCAAAAATTCCTTTTAGAATAGTTATTGTTAAAATACTCAGTAATAAAGTTAATAAAAGTTTATGATTTCCACCTACAATAACCTTGTCTACTAAAATTTTAGAAACATATGGATTTATTAAATCTAATCCAATGCTTATTATCATCGCTAAAAATGGAAGTATAACTAAAACTTTATACTTTTGTACATATTTTAAAATCCTTTTCAATACAATTCCCTCCTTTTTAGAAAAAATAAAGATCATGGAAAATAATGCTCCATGACCTTTATAAAAAAGAGATAACTGCATGCAAAGTATATCTCAATTAAAGATAAAAAGGCCATGAGCACATATAACCCATGACCTGTATATTTTCATTTCAAATTATTTATAGCTATAAAACATTGAAATTTACATAATAAGTCCTTGTTTAGAGATAGGGCTATACATTTTTAAATTACTATTTAAGTTTTCAATTAATCTTAAATTACAATTAAACATCTTTAACATAACATCCTACCTCCTTAAACTTATTTTAGTATTAGTGATAAATTAATTTTATTCTCAGAGATAGAACTATTATGATTTACTTCTCTATTAAATTTAACATTTAAAATAACATTAATTAAATTATTCATAGTTACTACCTCCTTAAAATGATTTGGATAAATTCCATAAATTAAGTATAATCCCATTGTTTTTTAAAGTCAATATATTTTTTGAATATTTTAAAAATTAATTAAAGAAATTTTTTTTATTCAAAATATGTTTTTTATAAAAATAACGCTATAAATAATTTTGAATTATCTATAGCGTTTATTGTGTGTATATATAATTATTAATTAAGATTTTATTATTTTTTATTTATTATTAATGACATTTCTTTTGTTCAGCCATGAAATTTTCTACATCATCGGCTTCTTTTATAACATCTTTAGCTAAGTTTACGCAACCATCTTCGGTTACTAATAGATCATCTTCTATTCTTACACCTATATTTTCTTCCGGAATGTAAAGTCCTGGTTCATTAGTTATTATCATTCCTGGTTCTAATTTTGCATTATAATCTCCAATATCATGTGTGTCTAATCCTAAATAATGTCCTATTGAATGGAAATAATACTTAGATAGCTCGCTATCTTCTTTAATTATTCCTAATCCCTTACAAGCATTTGCAAGTTCTTTTCTAGCAACATTTTCAATATCATTCCAAGTTGCACCTGGTTTAACTGCAGCCTCTACAGCCTTTTGAGCAGCTAATACTCCATTGTATACTTCTTTTTGTCTTGAAGTAAATTTACCATTAACAGGGAAAGTACGTGAAAGATCTCCATTATATAATTGATATTGAGCGCCTAAGTCAAGTAATACTACATCACCATCATTTGCCCTACAAGTATTAGCATCATAATGAAGAACTGTACTATTATGTCCTGCTGCAACTATATTATTAAATGCTCTAAACTTAGATCCATTTTTAACCAATGAGTATTCAAAATAAGCTTCTATTTCATATTCCATCATACCTGGTTTTGCATGAGCCCACATATTGTATATACCTTCTTTAGTGATCTCAATTGCTCTTTTTGTTATAGCTATTTCTTCCTCACTTTTTACTGCTCTTAATCTACCTATTTCATCCCCTATATGATGAAGCTTAAGATATGGATATCTTCTCAAAATTTCAGATGCAAAATCTTGAGTTTTAGTTATTCTTATGCCAAATTCTTGTCTTTCTAAATCTAGATATAAATTTTCTGCTCCTACTCTTGAAATAATCCTTCCAAAGTTATCTTCAAATTGATCTAGATATTCAACATTTTCCATTCCAGTTAACTCTTGAGCTTCCTCAACAGTTAGTCTTTCTCCATACCACCTTGCCATTACTGGATCTTGTCTTTCAATAAATAATTTTTCTGTTATACTATTTCCTTGTTTAAATAACATATATACAGCATTTTCCCTTGGGTATCCTGTAATATAATAAAAATTTCTATTTTGTACAAAAGGATATTTATAATCTGCTGATTTGTATGGTGCGTCTTCTTGGAAAAGAACTACAAAAGAATTGTCTTGTATTTTTTCTAGTAGTTTTTTTCTATTTCTTTGAAAAAATTCTTTATTCATGACTATTCCCCCCCATAAATGAATTTGCTTATATCTATAAGTTACCACCTAGGGAACTTTTTTTCAATGAAAAATACAGTATTTATTATAAATTTAACTGTAAATTCAAAATTTTTAAACTTGTAATTATGCTAATTAATAGACATAAATATATTGTTTTCTATATATAACTTTTTTCTAAATGAAAATAGATAACCCTTTCGAATTATCTATTTTCTTTAAAACTTTATAATATAATTATATTATAAGTTAGGATTTACTAAAGAATCTTAATACGTTTAATTAAATCCTTTAATTTGTACTTCTCTAACCCTAAAGATATATCTTTATTATGAAAGCTATGATATATTAGTATCTCTATTTTTGTTATATTTTTAACTTATTTTTTTATACTTATTTGTTATATTTCTCTTTTATAATTAAATTATATAACTGTAATCACAAAATTTCAAGTTATTTTCTTAATTTTCAGAATATTAGTTTCCAACCTATACTTCTTTGTGTATTTTTTAACTAATTTAACTTATAAAATTTATCTTTACTCTTTCCCTTAATCTAAATTTTATGAATACTTTATAAGCTCTTTCTATGCGGTAAATTTTAAATTATAATAATACTATTAATGTAAATTTTATTTTAATTTTTAGGTGGTGAATTTATGGTTACTCTTATATTATTATGTATTGCTGGTTTTGTAGCTGCCTTTATTGATGCTATAGCTGGTGGTGGTGGATTAATAAGTGTCCCTGCTTTTCTAATGGCTGGTATACCTCCACATCTTACTTTAGGTACAAATAAATTTTGTGCAACTTCCGGTTCTATTACCAGCGTTATAAAATTTGCTAAAAGTGGGAAAATTAATTTTAAGCTTTTAAAATCTTTGCTACCCTTTACATTTTTAGGTTCCATATTAGGTGTAATTGTAGTAGGCTTTATACCCGCAGATTCCTTATCTGGAATCGTACTTATCTTGGTTTTATTTATTGGCATATATACTATTTTTTCTAAGGACTTAGGGGTAGAAGAAAAAAAAGTTATTATAACAAAAAAAATAATTCTTATAGGTATGTTATTTGCTTTTAGTTTAGGATTTTATGATGGATTTTTTGGTCCGGGCACTGGATCATTTTTAATCTTTGGATTGATTGGAATTTTTGGACAGGATTTTACTAAGGCCACTGCAAATGCAAAGTTATTAAATGTTACAAGTAATATTTCTGCTTTAATTATGTTTGCAATAAAAGGACAAATTATTTATAAAATTGCTATTCCTGTAGCAATTTGTATGGCTTTAGGTGCTAGAGTGGGCACTAGAATTGCCATAGATAATGGACCTAAACTTATAAAGCCTATCTTTATAATAATGTCCCTTGCAGTAGCTATAAAACTTATATATCCTTACTTAATAAAATTATTGTAGAAAAAAGAGTGATCATAGTTTTTTAAGATCACTCTTTTTCTTATATTTTTCTATATTATATAAGAACAAAAGTATTTAAATATTCTTCACATATTTCTCCTTTATAGTTTAAATAACCTTTCATAGCATCTATAGCCGTAATATTTAATTGTTCTCTATTTTCACCTAAATATTTTGGAACAGCTTGTTCTGTTATATAACTTACATTATAGGTTTTCTGAGCATCTAATTCCTCATTTTCTATAAATAATTTTTGTATTCTATGCATCTTAGGATTTTCTATTTTTACATATGCCTTTATTCCAATAGCCCTTTGTACATATCCACCGGTTTGACCAAAAGGATTTATGTTATAAGTTTTATTAAGCTTTGTTTCTAATAATTCTAAAATTTCATATCCTTTCATTTGAACATTAATTATCTTAGGATTCATAGGCACTATATTGTATAAATCATTTAATGTTATTTTCCCTGGTGCAATTGGAGCTCCATATCTCCATCCATGTGAGAAACAAATTTTATTTCCTGTAGCATGAGATATTGATTTTAAAAGGAAATTATCCATAGTTGATTCTAAAGCTAAATGTCTACTTAATAAAGTTTTTGTTTCTCCAACAATGTTATTTAATTCTTCTTCATAAGGTTCAAAAATCTGTGTTACTATATTTTCTATTTCTTTATTCTTCTCAACTTTATCATTTACAGTAATAAGTTCGTGTTTAAAATCTACAACTTTGCCATTTATTATTTCTAAATCTAACCTTCCAAGAAATGAACCATGGCATCCTGACTGAATAAGTATACTATTTCCTATTCTTATAGGAGAATTTAGTCTATTATGGGTATGGCCACTAATGCATACATCTACTCCCTCTACAGTCTGTAGAATTTTATAATCTGTTGGCATTCCTAAATGAGATAATAATATAATGAAATCTACTTTTTCTTTGTTTCTAAGTTCTGATACAATTTTAGGAAGTTCCTCATATTCGGGAGACATATAAATTCCTTGACTAAACTTTTTAGGAAATCCTTGAACCACATGTTCACATGCCATTCCTATAATTCCTATTTTTAAACCGTTAATATTCTTTATACAATAAGGATCAAAAAGACGTTTATTTTTATCATAAACATACGTATTAGCTGATAATACAGGATAATTTAACCTATTAGCTAATTCCCTTAAATGAGAAGGTGTATATGCAAAATCCCAATGTGCAGTCATGGCATCTATTCCCATGGCATTTAAAACTGGAATAATTGCATTTCCCTGAGTTTGTGTTGTAATAAATGTTCCATGAAAAGTATCTCCACAATCTAAAAAAAGTGTATTGGGACTTTCTTTTTTTATACCATCTATTACAGTTTTAATTCTAGAATACCCACCAGCTTCTTTAACCTTAATTCCTTTAGCTTCAAAAAAAACTTCTTTGTGCGGTAATATATGACCATGTGCATCATTTAATTGAACAATTGTAAGTTTTGTTGATTCCTTCATTTTTATCTCCTTAAGCTTTAATATAACAGTATCCTTCATTTTCTTTATTTGCAACTTCTACAACACCACTTGGAACTATTTGTACAAAGGCACATAATTCTTCTTGTTGAATAGTGAATTTAGTTAATGCCTTTTTGCATGCAGCAAATTTAACATTTCTTTTTATCAACTCATCCATTTGCATATATAACTTAGTGTTAATTGCTATTTGTTCTTTTAAATTAACTACCGCTATAGAATTTGCTAAAATTTCTATTTCAAAATTTTCCCCTGACTTCTCACCTTCATCTAACATATTTTTAGCATTTTCCATAGTTAACTTCCACTTACTTGCATTATCTATATGGTATAAAACTTTCATAACATTTTCCTCCTAAATTTAAATATAATATTGTTTAAATTTAGTTTAATCTATTTTGAAAAACTTATACCTTGGGCATTTTATTATGCTATAATTTAATATACTTTAAAAATATTATATGAAGTGTTTCCTTGCCAAACCACTTCTTAAAATAATAAAACAAGGAGGAATTTAATTATGATACGTTATAATTCTATTCATGGCAAAAATAATAGAGAAATTGTTCTTTTAAAAGCTTCACCATGTATTTGGGGAAAATGTTCTTTTTGTGATTATATTCATGATAATTCAAAGGATACTAAAGCAAATATTCAATTTAATAAAGATGTTTTAAATAATGTTACAGGGGAATTCAAAGTATTAGAAGTTATTAACTCAGGCAGTTGTTTTGAAATACCTAGAGAAACTTTAGAAGATATTAGATCTGTAATTCAAAATAAGGGTATTAAAAAATTATTTTTAGAAAGCCATTGGATTTATAGAAATAGACTTCAAGAAATGAGAGATTTCTTTGGTATACCAATAATCTTTAAGTGTGGAATAGAAACCTTTGATAATGATTTTCGAAACAAATTTTTAAATAAGGGTGCTATTTTTAACCATCCTTCTGAAGTTGCCAAATATTTTAAATCTATATGCCTTCTAGTTGGTATTAAAGGCCAAACTAAAGAAATGTTAAAAAAAGATATGGAATATCTTTTAAAATACTTTGATTATGGGTGTATAAACATATATATTGAAAATTCCACGCCCTTAAAAAGAGATAGAGAATTAATTAAATGGTTTAAAGAAAATTACTCTTTTTTAGATGAAAAAGAAAATATTGAAGTTCTTTGGAACAATACTGATTTTGGTGTAGGTGCAGATGAATAATCTACTCTTTATTTAAAAACTATAAAAAAGTTTTTTAAATAAAAAAGTGACAAACTTAAAAGATGGTTTGTCACTTTTTTATTCTAAAATCTATTTATTTCTTTCTTAATATATATATTCCTAATAATATAAATACTACTGGAACTATATATCTTTTCATTATATTTATTACATCCCATAACCAAGGTATATATGATAAAATCACATTAAATACACCCAATACTCCTATAATTATTAAAAAAATGCCTACTATAGTGCTTACCCTTTCCTTCTGATTATTTAATAATATTTCATCATTTTCTTCAGAACCTTGACTATTATTCACATATTCATTAATTTTTAGTTTCTTTAGTATATCAAGATCATCTGGTACGTATAATCCATTTGAGATCTTACCTGCCGAATCCACAGCATCAAAAAATGTATAAATTATAATTGGTGCAGTAATCCATACTTTCATACCATCAAAGCAAAGTATTTTATTCATAATAGTTGCAAAAATAAATATTGACATGAAAAATAATCCTCTATTGAATAAACCTAGATACATATGTCCAGTACCTGGGAAAAAAGATAAAATCCCTGCTATAAATTTACTTTTCCTTGTCATTAGATCTTCACTCCTTATATTTTTATTACCATCAATTTATATTTTCTTTATGTCTTTCTGTTTTAAATTTAAAATCTGATAATACTCTACTACCTTCTTTAATTTCAGTTTTTATAGCATTTTGTTTAATTTTACATTGAATTTCAAGTAGGGTATATTCAACGTTACTCATAGAAATCATAAAGAAGAACAGTCCTGTTAGAATTAAACTAATAGAAAGTTTTCTTTTAAATGTTAAGAATTGTAATGACGATCTTGAATCTTTAAATTCCTTATTTTCTTTTATTTTAAGCATAAGTTTGTCTGTATAATATTGATCAGGATTTATATTTTTTACAGAGTTTAAGATTTTTTGATCTAAATCATCTCTTCTCTTTTCCATGTTAATCCCTCCCCCTTTTGAAATTCTATTTTCAATTTTTCTTTAGCTCTATAAATTCTTCCTTCTACGGCTTTTTCACTTATATTTAATATAGCTCCTATTTCCTTTTGAGTTAAATCTGAATAATAATATAATACTACAACTTCCTTAAGCCTTGGTGGAAGCTTTTTTATACAATCTCTAATATAATTTTTTTCTATATTATCTTCACTGGGTGCTGGTTTATCTATTTTAAAAGTATCAACTAAAAATTCTTTTATACTTTTCTTTCTTTTATAATCTAAGCATCTTGATATAGAGATTCTATAAATATACGTAGATAAAGAACATTTACCCTTAAAATTTTTTATATTCTTGAATATGGTCATAAACACTTCTTGTGATAGATCTTCTGCCTCATATAAATCTTTGGTATAAGGATAACATACTCTAAGGATTTTTACTTTATACTCGTCTATGATAAATCTATAGCTTTCTTCATCTCCTTGTATTAACTTAGAAATTAATGTTTCCTCCATACCTAAAATCACCCCTCAGTATTAACTTTTACCAGTCCTGTAGACACCTTAATTTCAAGTTTTGAAGTCCCATTTCCTAAAATTTTTTCTATACTTTTTTCTTTTTCATCATTTAAAGTACAAGTTCCTAAGCTGCTATTGATATATGCATTAATGTTTTTTTCTTGGGTATCTAATTCAACATCTCCGTTAACTGTTTTAAGTTTAAGCATTCTAAATTTATCATTTTTAATTTTAATATCTCCATTTATAATAGATACTTTACACTCTTTTATATCGCCTTGCAATTCCGTATCTCCGTTAACATTATTTATATTAAAATCAACTTTTAAGCTTTGATCAAAACATTTTATATCACCATTAACATCACTAATATCTAGCTGTTTACCATCTGGAACGTATAAAGTTATATCAGAACATTTGATGTTCTTATCTTTAAAATTCAACTTATATTCTCTACCATTTCTAGTAGCATCTATTTTATATTTTTCTTTGAATTTATCATTTTTTAATGTAACAATTGCCTCTACTCTAATTTTTTTATCTTCAGATTTTTTTATTTCTACATCTCCATTAACTAAATTTACCTTCAATTTATCTATATTACAATCTATATTTAGCTTATCATAAACTTCTACCTCATTTTGATCATATACATTATCACTGAAATAAACTAAATTTTTAAATTTTGTTTTTAAATCTTCATTATTAAAAATAATCTCATTTAATCCTATTTGTTTATTATCACATATTGTAGAAAATCCTAGATATCCACGCATTCCAATACTAATTATAAAAACTAATATAATTAGATAATTAAACTGTGCTTTATACTTATCCCTTCTTTTACTAGCATAAACTACTTCTATACCTAGAATTATAAATAAAATAAACCAGAATCTTGACATAAAATATGCAATATTTAAATTTATACACCTTATACCTAAAACTAATCCTATAAATATAAACCCTATAGCACTAGTAATGCTTCCTACCTTTTTCATTATTATCCTCCTCTAAAACCATTCTTTGTAAAAGCCCTTACACCTATTTAGACGTAAGCTATGTTAATAATCCCATGAAATTTATTAAAAATATTTTTAATAGTGTTTAAAAAGAAAAACTGCTAATATCACTTAAAGATATAGCAGCTTTTTTAAAATTATTTTAATATTAATCTATATTGATTATCTATTAGTAAGTCAGTTCCTGTTACCCATGAAGATAGATCACTTGCTAAAAATAAAATAACTTTTTTAATATCTTCTGGCATACCTAATTTGTTTAACGTTCTATCCTTAGGTTCACCTTCTTCGTCCTTAATACACTTAGTAAAAGTATCATCTACATTAATTGAATTCACCCTTATATTTTTATCTTCATAATCTATAGCCATATCTTTAGTTAGATTAGCTATTTCTCTTTTTATCACAGAATAAGCAGATATTTTGTGTAAATCCTTTATGGTCCAAGCTGAACAAGTATTTATTATGCTTCCGCCCCCTCCTTGTGCCATAACAGGAATAGCAACCTTGGATAATTGATAAGTTCCTTTAAGTCCTACATCTAAAATTAAATCATTTTCTTTTTCTTCAATCTCCACTACTGTTTTTCTAAAAGCGTCTTCTGCATTATTAAATAAAACATCTATTTTCCCAAAATCTTTCTTTATCTCTTCTATAACATATTTACAATCCTCAAATTTTGTAACATCACATCTATAAAATTTAGCAACTCTTCCTGCACTACAAAGTCTCTCTATGCCTTTATGTCCCGTTGAACTCATATCTAATAACGCTATTTTTGCACCGTATGCTGATAAAAGTTCTGCTGTCTCAATCCCTACACCTTCCGCTCCTCCTGATATTATTGCAACCTTTCTACTTAAATCTAGAAAATTCGTTTTTTGTAACATACTTTTCCTCCCCTATTTATAAATTTAACATAGAAAAAATCATATACCCATTAATAAATTATCCTCCAATTTATGTAAACCTTAACAATCCTATAAACTATTCAATATTATCATCTGATTTTTAATAAAAATATTACTATAATTTATATGTTTTTATTATTAAAATATTACTTAATTAGTTCATACTCCTAATACAAAATCCATAAAAAAATACACTAACATTGTAAAATCGCTAGTGTATTTTTTTATGGATTTTTATAAAAATCTTTTCCGTTAATTACTTATTGAAAAGAATTCTTTTCTTTAATGCATGTTTAACTTACCTATATCTTTTCTATAATACATTCCTTCAAATTTTATATTATTAACTTCTTTATAAGCTTTTTTAATAGCCTTTTCTAGGAGATTATCTGTAGTAGTTATAGATAATACTCTTCCTCCATTAGTAACCAAACTTTCTTTTTCTTTTTTAACACCTGCAAAGAATACTTTTCCTTCTATTGGTTCTTGGATCTCAATCTTAAATCCTTTTTTATACTCCTTAGGATATCCATTTGAAGCTAATACTAAAGTACATGCATTTCCTTCTTTCCATTTAATTTCTTGATCCTTTAACTTTTTATTTATTGCAGCATTTATTATTTCAACTAAATCCGAATCCATTAATGAAAGAACACATTGAGTTTCTGGATCTCCCATTCTAACATTATATTCTAAAAGATATACTCCTTTTTTACATATCATAATTCCAAAGAAAATTACTCCTATAAAATCTAATTTTTCTTTTTTTATTCCTTTTAAAGTTGGATTCATAATGCTCTCTTTAAAGTCCATTAAGACTTCCTTAGTACAATATGGATTAGGTGCTATTACTCCCATTCCCCCTGTATTAGGACCCTTATCTCCATCTAAAAGTTGTTTGTGATCTTTTGAAGATATAAATGGAATTATAACTTCTCCATCTGTTATACTAAGAATGGATGCTTCTACACCTTCTAAAAATTCTTCCATAACTATAGTAGTTCCTGCTCCTTTAAACACATCTTTTCCCATAAAATCTACTATAGTCTTTTTAGCCTCTTCTTTTGAATTTACTATTACTACTCCTTTCCCTGCTGCAAGTCCATCTGCCTTAATAACAATTGGATACGGTGCATTATTAGCATATTCTAAGGCTTTTTCCATATTATCAAATACTTTATATTCAGCTGTTTTAACCCCATATTTTCTCATAAAATTCTTTGCAAAGACTTTACTTCCCTCTAATTGAGCGCTTTCTTTATTAGGACCAAAAATTTTTAATCCTTCTTTTCTAAATAAATCCACAATTCCTTGGCATAAAGGTACCTCAGGTCCTACTATTGTAAGATCTATATCTTTTTCTTTGGCAAAGCGTACAATTTCCTTATTTTCTTTTATATCTATACATTCACATTTATGTTCTAAAGATATTCCCTCATTCCCCTGAACACAGTATATCTTTTCTATGCTATTATTCTCGGATAGCTTATATGCTAATGCATGTTCTCTTCCACCTGAACCAAGTAATAGTATATTCATTACAATTCACCCCTATTTAGCTAAAATATCTATATAAAATTAATGTTTAAAATGCCTCATACCTGTAAATACCATTGCCATTCCATGTTCATTACAAGCATCTATAGACTCTTGATCACGAATAGAACCACCTGGTTGAATTATTGCCTTTATATTATACTTATTGGCTTCATCTACACAATCTCTAAATGGGAAAAAGGCATCAGATGCTAATACTACTCCATCTTTAGCTCTATCTAGTGCTTCTATGGTTGCCCAAATTCTATTAACTTGTCCAGCTCCAATTCCTTTTGCCATTCCATTTTTAACTACAACTATGGCATTGGATTTTACATATTTTACAACCTTCATAGCAAAAATCAAATCTTTCATTTCTTTTTCTGAAGGAACTTTTTCTGTAACTATTTTTAACTGTTCTATAAGATCATTATCCGAACTTTGTACTAAAATACCACCATCTACCTTTACTAATTCACTCTCATTCTCTCTTCCATTCTTACATTTTATTACTCTTAGATTTTTCTTAGATTTTAACACTTCTAAAGCTTCATCTGTAAAATTTGGTGCCATAACTATTTCTAAAAATATTTTTTTCATTTCCTCAGCTGTTTCTTTATCTACAGTTCTATTTATAGCTACAATTCCCCCAAAAATTGAAACTGGATCACATTCAAATGCTTTTACATATACATCTTTTAAAGTGTCTCCTTTTTTAGCTATGGAGACTCCGCATGGAGTATTATGTTTTAAACCACAACAAGCCACTTCATCAAATTCACAAACTACCTTCCATGCAATATCCATATCCTTTATATTATTATAAGATAATTCTTTTCCATTTAATTGTTCATAGTTATTAATCAATCCTTCTCCTGAAGTATTTTTATATAATGCTGCTGTTTGATGAGGATTTTCTCCATATCTAAGGTCCATTGCCTTTTCATAAGATACTGATAAATATTTAGGATATTCTTCTTCTAACATAAACTTACTAATAGCTGCATCATAAGCGGAAGTTAAATTAAATACTTTTCCTGCTAAATATTTTTTAGTTTGTAGGGACACTTCTTTATTTTCTTCTATTTCTTCCATAACATTTTTATAATCTGCAGTGTCACTTAAAACTACCACATCCTGAAAATTTTTGGCCGCAGAACGTAGCATAGTAGGCCCACCTATATCTATAAATTCCATTTTTTCTTCAAACTCCAGATCCTCCTTAACCTTTTCAAAGAAAGGATATAAATTAACAACTACCATATCAATAGGCGTAATATCTTTTTGTTTAAGCTTTTTCATATGTTCCTGGTTATTACGTTTTGCTAAAATACCTCCATGTACCTTAGGATGTAATGTTTTTACTCTTCCATCTAAAATTTCCTCAAATTCAGTAACATCCGATACATCTATAACATTAATTCCATTTTCCTTTAAATATTTGAAAGTTCCACCTGTAGATAATATATCTACACCTTTAGATTGAAGAAATTTTGCAAGTCCCAATATACCATCCTTATAAAAAACACTTATTAAGGCTCTTTTTATCATTATCCTAATCCTCCCTAATTATCACTTTTCCATTTTTAATCTCCACTTTATTTTCTATTAACAACTTAATTGCTTCTGGTAATGCTTTATGTTCTTGTACTAAAACTCTTTTTTGAAGTTCTTCTGGAGTATCTTCGCCATAAACTGGAACAGTTTTTTGAAGAATAATATTACCTGTATCTGTACCCTCATCTACAAAATGCACAGTACATCCAGACACTTTAACTCCATATTCAATAGCTTTGTCATGAACCTTTATTCCATACATACCTTTACCACAAAAACTAGGAATTAAAGAAGGATGAATATTTATAATTCTATTTTTAAATTTCTTTAATATATCACCTTGTAAAATTGATAAAAATCCTGCAAGGACAATTAAATCCACATCATTTTGTAAAAATTTTAAAATTTCATCTGATATAGATTCACGTAGTACTTTTTTAGGAAGAACTAATGTTTTAATATTATGTTTTTTAGCTCTTTCTATGGCAAAAGCCTTCTCATTATCTGAAACTACATATTCTACTTTACAATTTAAATATTTATTTTCAATATTATCTATTATAGCTTGTAGATTACTTCCACCTCCAGAAACTAAAACTGCTATTTTAAACAAACTCCAGCACCTCCAGCTCTTACATAGCCAATTTCAAATACCTTTTCTCCTAAAGATTGAAGTAATTCTTTTATCAAGTCTACCTCTTCTTTGCTTACACAAAGTACAAACCCAATTCCCATATTAAAAGTATTAAACATATGCTCCTCATCTACACCCTTTTTCATTATTTCTTTAAATATAGGTGGTATTTCAAAAGTATTTTTATCTATTACTGCAGTAAATTCACCTTTAAACATTCTTGGTATATTTTCATAAAAACCTCCACCTGTAATATGTGCCATTCCTTTAATTTCATATTTTTTTAATACTTCCAAAATAGGTTTTACATAAATCTTTGTTGGTGTTAAGAGAGTTTTCCATACTGGTTGTCCCATAAATTCTTCATCTAAATTTTTGAAAATCTTTCTAACTAAAGAATATCCATTACTATGGATTCCTGATGAAGCTAACCCTAATAAAATATCACCATCTTTTATGTTACTTCCATCGATTATTTTATCCTTGTCTACTATTCCAACTGAAAATCCTGCCAAATCATACTCTCCATCCCTATAAAAACCTGGCATTTCAGCAGTTTCTCCTCCAATTAAAGCACATTGTGATTGCATACATCCATCTGATACTCCTTTTACTATATCAGCTGCAACCTTTGAATCTAACTTTCCACAAGCCATATAGTCTAAAAAAAATAATGGTTTTGCACCATGACATAAAATATCATTAACACACATAGCTACACAATCGATTCCTATAGTATCATATTTCTTGGACTTAAAAGCTATATCTAATTTAGTACCAACCCCATCAGTTCCTGAAACTAAAACAGGATTTTCATAGCCTACTCCAATTTCAAACATTCCTGCAAAACTTCCTATATTATTTAGAACACCTTTTGTATAAGTATTCTTAGTATATTCCTTCATTAAATTAACAGCTTTATACCCTTCTTCAATATTAACCCCTGAATCTTTATATGTGATCATATTTTCCCCTCCATTAATCATTAAAATTTTATTTTATAGGTGCTGAAATTGGATATACGCCCTTAAAACATCCTAAACAAAAATTTCCATTATCTTTTAAGGAATTTACTAATCCTTTTACGCTTAAGTAATGTAAACTATCTGCCCCAATCTCATCTTTTATGCTTTCTATATCATTATTTGATCCTATAAGCTCGCTTCTATAAGGAGTATCTATTCCAAAATAACAAGGATATTTTACAACTGGAGATGCTACCATAAAGTGTACTTCCTTTGCTCCAGCTTTTTTTAATATTTCTACTAATCTTTTACTAGTAGTACCTCTTACTATAGAATCGTCTATTAAGACTATACTTTTTCCTTTAACTACTTCTTTTAATGCATTTAATTTAACTGTAACTGCTTTTTCTCTCATTTCTTGAGAAGGTGCTATGAAAGTTCTACCTACATATTTATTTTTAATAAGTGCAACATCAAAAGGAATTCCTGAAGCCCTAGAATATCCTATAGCCGCTGGTATTCCTGAATCAGGTACTCCTATTACTAGATCCGCTTTTACTGGTGATTCCTCAAATAATTTCTTTCCTGTTAGTATTCTAGCATTATTTACTCCTATTCCATCCATAACACTATCTGGTCTAGCAAAATATACATATTCAAAGGCGCAAACAGCCTTTTTACTCTTCTCAGCAAAATTTATAGACTTAATACCATCTTTGTTTATAATCACAATTTCACCTGGTTTTACATCTCTTATAAATTCTACTCCTGTACAATCTAAACCACAACTCTCAGAGGATATAACATAATTTTCTCCTATTTTCCCTAGGCATAAAGGTCTAATTCCATGTGGATCTCGTACTCCTATAAGTTCATTTTTAGTTAATATTACAATTGCATAAGATCCTTTTACAGCCTGCATTGTATCAACTACTGCTTGTTCTATACCTTTTTTAGCACTTCGTGAAATTAAATTTAATATAACTTCTGAATCAATAGATGTTTGAAAAATACATCCACAATCTTCTAAAAGTTCTCTTATAACTTCTGCATTAACAAGTGTTCCATTATGTGCTATAGCAATATCACCTAATTTACAACTTCCTACTACTGGTTGGGCATTCTTTATTAAACTCTCTCCTGCAGTAGAATATCGAACATGTCCTATTGCACAATTTCCTTTCATATTATCTAAAATTTTTGTATCAAACACCTCTGAAACCAAGCCCATTCCTTTATGGATTTTCATTTCTCCCTCATCTGAAGTTACAATTCCACAACTTTCTTGTCCTCTATGTTGAAGTGCATAAAGTCCATAATAAGTTAACTTTGATACATCTAACTCTCCTTCTCTAGAATAAATTCCGTAAACCCCACATTCCTCATGAAATTTATCTTCAAGTTCATCTATATAAGTTACACATTCATTATTTGTTTTTTTATTATCTTCCATGAACTTTCGCCTCCATTACATTTTTAGAAAACTATATATATCTTCTTAACTTTTATGCAATTTATTATGCTTAACTATGCCATAACTAATTAAATTCTTACTAGCTATGACATAGTCTTTTATTTTATTTTTGCATTCTATTTAATATTTCTTTATATCCTTGTACTAAATCTCCTAAATTTCTCCTGAATCTATCTTTGTCCAGTCTTTCTCCTGTTGTCATATCCCAAAATCTACATGTATCAGGTGATACTTCATCAGCTAAAATTATTTTTCCATTAAACTTTCCAAATTCTAATTTGAAATCAACTAATTTAATATTTTCTTTAGCATAAAAATCTTTTAAAATATCATTTACCTTTAAAGCCTGTTCATATATATAATTCAATTCTTCAAATGTTACAATGCCCATTGCTACAGCATGATAATCGTTCATTAATGGATCTCCTAATTCATCATTTTTATAACTTAATTCTAAAACAGTAGTTTTAAGAGCTGTTCCTTCTTCTAACCCATATCGTTTTGCCATACTTCCTGCTGCTACATTTCTAACTATAACTTCTAGTGGAACTATATTAACCTTTTTACAAACTTGTTCTCTATGACTTAACTTTTCAATAAAATGTGTTTCTACTCCATTATCTTCTAATAATTTAAAAAGAATGGAAGTAATTTCATTATTCAAAACTCCCTTTTCGTCTATGGAAGCCTTTTTAGCACCATTAAATGCTGTTGCATCATCTTTGTAATAAATTATAACCTTATTCTCTTCATCAGTAGCATAAATCTTTTTGGCTTTTCCTTCATATAATTGATTTAATTTTTTCATTATAAATCCACCCCTTCATTATTTTCCTCAATAAATTTTTTCTTCATATTATGTCTAAAATTTATAAGTTTTTCTTTTAATTCAGGATATTTTATAGAGAGTATTTCCACTGCTAACATACCAGCATTATAACTATTATTAATTCCAACTGTAGCTACTGGAATAGATTTTGGCATTTGGACTATTGAAAGTAATGCATCCATTCCCTCCATGGAAGCCTTAATAGGAACCCCTATTACAGGTAAAATTGTTTTTGATGCTATAACTCCTGGTAAATGAGCTGCCAAACCAGCACCCGCTATAATACATTCAAAGTTTTCCTTTTCAAGATTATTGATAACTTCCTCTAATTTTTCTGGTACTCTATGTGCTGAAAGAATATATGCCTTGTATTCAATATTAAATTCTTTTAATACTTTAGCTGAATTTTTCATAATTTCTGTATCTGATTTACTTCCAAAAATAATTGCAACTTTCATAAATTACTCCCCCTTATATAAAAAAACTCACCATAATAGGTATTATGATGAGTTTTTAATAACAGATATAGTAATAAGTATCAAAATAAATTTATATACTTAATTCACCATAATTCCTAATAGTCAAAGATTTGCGGCCTTTGCTAGAAACGCTTGAACCCTATTATCAAGCTTATATTAAGAACTACTTATTTAAATTATTAAGTTTTAATTATAATTAAATATTATCATTTTGCAAAGATTAAGTCAATACATTGTTTTTGTTTTATTTGAAATTATTCGTATATTAACGAACATTTTAATATATTGTAATTTTTATTTTCGCTTTTTTACACTTATAATATTTTTTATATATTTAATATCTTTGAACTTTCCATACTCTAAGTACTATTTAAAATATTCAACACCTGATGTAAAAATACTTTGGTTATAATTTCCTTCTACATTTTTAAATGTTCCATTAGATATTCTTTCAGTATGTCCCATTTTTCCAAGAACTCTTCCATCTGGACTAGTTATTCCTTCAATAGCCATAACTGATCCATTAGGATTATATTTTATATCATTTGTATAATTACCATTTGAATCTACATATTGAGTAGCCACTTGTCCATTTTTAAATAATTCTTTAACTACTTCGTCAGTAGCATAAAATCTTCCCTCTCCATGAGATACCGGAACAGTATAGATATCTCCTTGTCTAGCTCTATTAAACCATGGTGATTTAGTAGATACTACTTTTGTATTTACCACACAAGATATATGTCTTCCTATAGAATTAAAGGTTAATGTTGGAGAATCTTCTTTAATATCAACTATATCTCCATAAGGTACTAATCCTAATTTTATTAATGCTTGGAATCCATTACAAATTCCTAACATTAGTCCATCTTTAACATTTAAATGTTCACGAACAGCCTGTTTTATTCTTTCATTTCTAAAAATAGCTGCTATAAACTTGCCTGATCCATCTGGTTCATCTCCTGCACTAAATCCACCTGGTATCATAATGATCTGGCTTTTTCTAATTAACTTCTCCATATTTTCTATAGATTCATTAATATCCTTAGATGTTAAATTATTAAATACAAATAACTCAGTTTCCGCACCTGCTTTTTCAAATGCCAATTTACTATCATATTCGCAATTTGATCCTGGGAAGACTGGAATTAATACTTTTGGTTTAGGAGTATTTATTAATATATTACATTTTTCATGTTGATTTTTTAATACAGTTTTATCTACTTCTATACCAATAGCTTCTTCACTCTTATGTTCTTTATATTTTGTTGGGAAAATCGGTTCTAAAGTTTCTTCCCATTTTTCTATTGCATTATTTAATTTAATAACTTGATTAGCTATATGAATTTCTTGTGATTTAATAGTTTTACCTATTACTTTATAAGAGATTCCATGGAATTTGTCTAAAATATTTACATCACCTTTAAATTCCACAACTATATTTCCATAGTCAGATGAGAATAACTCTTCTTCACTATAATCTTCTTCAAATTTAAAACCAATTTTATTTCCAAAACACATTTTTGATATACTTTCAGCAACTCCTCCAAATTTTATAGCTGAGGCTGAAATTATATTTTTACTTTTAATAAGCTCATGTATAGCCCTAAAGTTATTCCTTAATATATTAAAATCTGGTATTTCTTCTTTATTTCTTTTCACATTAAACATTATAACTTTATTATTATATTCCTTAAATTCAGGAGTACATACTTCATCAAGTTCTGCAGTAGTAACAGCAAAAGAAATTAATGTCGGAGGTACATGTATATCCTTAAAGGTACCAGACATACTATCTTTTCCTCCAATTGCCGCAATTTCAAAAGAAGTTTGTGCAAGTAATGCTCCTAATAATGCCGAAAATGGTTTTCCCCATTTTTCTTCATTGCTACTAAGTTTCTCAAAGTATTCTTGAAAAGAAAGTCTTACTTTAGAATAATCTCCTCCACTTGCTACAATTTTAGATAATGACTCTATTACTGCATATAATGCACCGTGAAAAGGACTCCATTTTCCTATTTTAGGATTATATCCGTAAGACATTAATGATACTGTAGAAGTTTCTCCATGTAAAACTGGAATCTTAGCACACATAGCATCAATTGGAGTTAATTGATTTTTCCCTCCAAAAGGCATAAATACCGTAGATGCTCCTACTGTACTATCAAACATTTCACATAGTCCTTTTTGAGAACATACATTTAAATCTTTTAAATTATTTATAAAGACTTCTTTTAAATTTAAATTTTTATATCTTTCATTTCTTTCTTCAAAATAACTACTATCTTTTGGTGCCTTAACTACTACATTCATAAATTGTCTGGCACCGTTAGTATCCAAAAATTCTCTACTTAAGTCTAAAATTATTTTATTATTCCATTGCATTTTAACTCTTTTTTCTTCAGTTACTTCTGCAACAACTACAGCCTTTAAATTTTCATCATGGGCATACCTTATAAATTTATTCGCATCTTCATTTTTAACAACTACAGCCATCCTTTCTTGTGATTCTGATATTGCTAGTTCCGTTCCATCTAATCCTTCATATTTTTTAGGTACTTTATCTAAATCTATAAATAATCCTTCTGCTAATTCTCCTACTGCAACTGAAACTCCACCTGCCCCAAAATCATTACATCTTTTAATCATAGTTGTAACCTTTGGATTTCTAAATAACCTTTGAATTTTTCTTTCCGTTGGTGCATTTCCTTTTTGCACTTCAGATCCACAAGTTAAAATAGATTTTTCAGTATGTTCCTTTGAAGAACCTGAAGCTCCTCCGCAACCATCTCTTCCTGTTCTTCCACCTAATAATATTATAAGATCTCCACATTTTGGCTCTTCTCTTCTTACATTTTCAATTGGAGTTGCTCCAATAACAGCACCTACTTCCATTCTTTTAGCTAAAAATCCTTCATCATAAAGTTCTGTAACTTGTCCTGTCGCCAATCCAATTTGATTTCCATAGCTACTATATCCTCTAGCTGCTTCTTTGGTTATTTTACTTTGTGGAAGTTTACCCTTCAATGTTTTATCTATAGCTTTTCTAGGATCTGCAGCTCCTGTTACACGCATAGCTTGATAAACATAGCTTCTTCCTGATAGTGGATCTCTAATAGCCCCTCCTAAACAAGTTGAAGCTCCACCAAATGGCTCTATTTCAGTTGGATGATTATGGGTTTCATTTTTAAACATTAAAAGCCACTTTTCATTTTTTTCATCTACTTTAACATCTATAACTATGCTACAAGCATTAATTTCATCTGATTTATCTAGATCTTCTAACTTCCCATCTGCTCTTAATTGTTTCATTCCAATTACTGCTAAATCCATTAATGTTTGTTTTTTATCTTTTCCACTATATAATTTTTCTCTAATCTTTAAATAATTTTTATATTCCTCTTGAATAATATCTGTATATTTTCCTTCTTCAATATTAATCTCTTCTAAAATTGTATTAAAAGTAGTATGTCTGCAATGATCTGACCAATAAGTATCTATAACCTTTATTTCCGTTATAGTAGGAAATTTATTTTCTTTTCTAAAATATTGTTGACATAACTTCAAATCTTCAAAACTCATAGCAAGGTTTCTATCTTGTAAAAAACTTTTTAACTCTTCATCATTTAATGTATTAAAACTTTCTAAAACTTCTACTGAATTTTTTAATTCTATTTCTTTATCATCATCCTTAATTTTATCTAAAGAAGTTTCTTTAGAATCCACCTTATTTATGTAGTAATTCTTTATTTTGTCTAATTCATCACTTGTAATATCCCCTTCTATAAGAATAACTCTAGCATTTTTTACAGTACATTCTTTTCCTTGTAAAATTAATTTAATACACTGTTCAGCTGAATCCGCTCTTTGATCATACTGACCTTTTAAAAATTCTACTGCAAAAATATTTTTATTTACATATTCAATATCTTTTTCAAATATCATATCCACATTAGGTTCACTTAATACATATTTCTTTATCTTATTAAACTCTTCTTCGTTAACTTCAAAAACATCATATCTATTTAAGAGTCTAACATTTGTAATTTTTTCTATACCTAAGTTGTCTTTAAAATCTCTTAATAATTTTTGTGCTTCCACATTAAAGTTCGGTTTTTTTTCTACAAAAACTCTATAATTTTGTAAATTCATTTTAATCCTCCTTAAGTTAGAACTATTTACGAATATTTTTTTTATTTTTTTGTATATTGTTCGATAGACTTATTATAATATATATTTCAAATATTTAAAAGTATAACTTTTAAATATTCTTACAATTTACAATTTTATATTTTCTATATAATTATTCCATAAAAAATAAAGCAAATCAAAGGAATCTTATTATATCCTTGATTTGCTTTATTTTTTAAGTTAAACTTTATAAATTTAGTTGTTTATTTAGTTTTGACATGTTTTGATATATCATCATAATCTTTTAACTTTTCTTTTACTATGGCTGATAATGCTATAATTGCGATTAAATTAGGAATAACCATTATTCCATTGAAAAAGTCTGCAAGTTCCCAAACTAAATCAACTTTTAATGCACAACCTATAAATACAAAGAACATAACCAAAACTCTATATCCTGGTAAAGCTTTTTTACCAAATAAATATTTAATATTTGCTTCACCAAAGAAATACCATCCTATTATAGTTGAAAAGGCAAAGAAGAATAATGATATAGCTATGAATTTTTCTCCAAAATTACCCATTCCAGCAGTAAATGCCTTTTGAGTTAAACTAATACCTGTAGTTTTTCCATCTAAAGCTCCTGTAGTTAAAATTACAAGTGCTGTTAAAGTTAAAATTACAAAAGTATCAACAAATACACCAACTATAGCAACTAAACCTTGATCACATGGATGGTCAACCTTTGCCACTGCATGTGCATGAGGTGTAGATCCCATACCTGCTTCATTAGAGAATAATCCTCTTGAAACACCGTATCTAACAGCTTGTTTAATAGTAACTCCGACTACTCCACCACCTACTGCTTGGGGGTTAAATGCACCTTCAAAAATCATTCCTAATGCAGGTAATATTTGATTATAATTCATAAATATAATTACTAAACTTCCAATAATATAAAATAACGCCATAACAGGAACTATTTTTTCAGCAAAAGATGCTATTCTTGATATACCACCTATAAAAATAGCTGCTGTTAAAACTGCTAATATACCTCCAATTATATATGGACTAATATTAAATGCTGTTTTAAAAGCACTTCCTATAGAATTAGCTTGTACCATATTTCCTATAAATCCAAGAGCTATAATTATACTTATAGAGAAAAATCCTGCTAAAAATTTATTATGGAGTCCTTGGCTAATATAATATGCAGGGCCCCCTGTTACTTCTCCATCTTTCTTAGTTTTAAAAACTTGAGCTAATGTAGCCTCTGCAAAGATTGTACTCATTCCAAAGAAAGCACTAATCCACATCCAAAATATAGCACCTGGTCCTCCAGAAGCCATAGCTGTTGCAGCTCCTGCTAGGTTTCCTGTACCAACTTGTGCTGATATAGCTGTTGCTAAGGCTTGGAAAGAAGACATACCATCTTTTCCTGCTTTTTTACCAAAGCTTATTCCTCCAAAGGTATTTTTAAAAGCCTTTCCAAACTTTTTAACTTGTACAAATTTTAACTTAAATGAAAAGAAAATCCCTGTACCACAAAGAAGAAAAATTAAAATATAATTCCATAAATAGTGGTTTAAACCTTTAACTAAATTCAATGCTGAATCCATGCAAAACCCTCCTTCTTTTTTTTAAATCTTAATAAATAATAAATAAATAATAAATAATTGATTAACAAATAACTTTTAATTAATTATATGATATTTTTTGTAAATTTGCAACACTTTCTGAATATTCGAAATGGTTTTTAATTAAATTTGTTTCTTATTGAATTTTATATATTGATTTTATATAGTTTACATATACTAGATTAAAGTTTGCAACTACTTTACAGTTAACTTTTATATATTATGATATAATTATTAAGTAATTTAACATATAGTTTTTGTTTAATTTAAAGGAGGATTTTATGAAAAAAATTATATTATCATTATGTTTATGTTTTAGCATATTATTTACTTTAACTGCTTGTGGTAATTCAAATGCTACCGATACCAAAAGTAAAGAAAATAAGACTGAAGAAAAAACTTCTACGTCTGAAAATACTAATGAACCTCTTGCTCAATTTACAACTCCCAAAGTTGGAGAAGAAATCGCGGTTTTACAAACTTCCATGGGAACAATTAAAATTAGATTTTTTCCTGAGTATGCTCCTAAAACTGTAGAAAATTTTAAAACCCATATAAGTAAAAAATATTATGATGGTCTTATTTTTCATAGGGTTATAAATGATTTTATGATACAAGGTGGAGACCCTAAAGGAACTGGTATGGGTGGTGAAAGTATCTGGGGAAAACCTTTTGAAGATGAATTCACACCAAAATTACATAATTTTAGAGGCGCACTATCTATGGCTAATGCTGGTCCCAATACAAATGGAAGTCAATTTTTTATAGTTCAAGCAAAAAAAACACCTGATCAACTAATAAATGCCATGAAAAATGCAGATAAATCTTCTTATGGAGAAAATGTAATAAAAAAATATTCTGAGGTAGGTGGAACTCCTACTCTTGATTATAAACATACTGTATTTGGTCAGGTTATCGAAGGAATGGATGTAGTAGATAAAATCGCTAGTACAAAAACTGTTTCAAATGATAAACCTGAAAAAGATGTAAAAATAAAAAAAGCTTATTTAGAACCATATAAAAAATAAATTTTAGAAATAGAAGTCTTTTATTTAAATTTTAAAAGACTTCTATTTTAATTTATTTTTATTTATAAATTTTCATCTCCTTGTCTCCAGTTTAATGGACACATACCACCGCTTTTCAAAGCCTGTAATACTCTTAAAATTTCATCCACATTTCTTCCTATATCCAAATCATGAATTACGGAATATTTTATCTTTCCTTCCGGATCAATAATAAATAATCCTCTCAAAGGAATTCCCTCTTCTTCAATTAATACACCAAAATTTTTAGTAACCTCTTTTGTGTAATCTGAAACTATGGGAAAATTTATTTCCCCCAATTTTCCTCTAATCCAAGTTTTATGTGAGTATAGGCTATCGCAACTTATAGCTAAAATATCTGCCCCAAGATTTTGAAACTCTTTATATCTATCACTAAATCCTCTTAATTCTGTATGACATACCTTAGTAAAATCTAAAGTATAAAAAAGCATAATAATCCAACTACCCTTATAATCTTCTAATGAAATTTTCTTAATTTCTTTCCCATCCCCTAAAACAGCTTGAACTTTAAATGCTGGTGCTATTTTTTCCACTATTCTATCCATAATTCTTGTAACGCCCCTTCTTTTATTTTATAAAAAACCATGTACTCTTATAATTAGTTTAATAAGAATACATGGTTTTATACCATTATTATTTTGTTTTATAAATATCTACAATTTCACCATAATACAATGTATGATAATTTCCATCTTCATATAGTTTCTTTACTTCAAGATCATTTATCATATTAATATCTATGGGATGACTATAAACAACCTTACATTCGTAATGCATATCAGCATTTTCTATAATAGGAGTTGAAATTTTATTTCCTTCTTTTAAAGATAAACCACATTCTTTAAATTTATCTATATCCTTACCTGATTTAGTACCACAGATTGTTAATGCCTGTTTTAAATTCTTAGAAAATGGAATGCTTACTGTAAACTCTTTAGCATTTTCTAATAGTTCATAAGTATATCTTGATTTTCTTACTAAAACCATAAATACTGGTTTTCTCCATTGATAACCAATTTGCCCCCAACTAATAGTCATAGTATTTACTGTATCTCCATCTTTAACAGTTAAAAATGCTCCTTGGGTATGAAGCCAGTCCATAGTTTCTCCTAAATTTTCTGTAAAATTTAATGAACTCATTGAAAACTTCCTCTCTATCTAAATTATTTTATTATTTCTAAATTATCATAGCAGATTTCTCTACCTTTAAAATAAACATTTTTTAAACCTACTTTATTTATTATATCTATAGCATATTCGAAGTTTCCACCAATAGCTTCAGGATTATGACTATCTGATCCTACTGTAACTATTTTACCACCTAAATCTCTATATCTTGAATAAATCTTTAAGAGATTATTTCTTGCTCCCTCTAAATTCAAACGTCTTGTGTTGATTTCCATTGCTTTTCCTTTTTCTATAAGTAGCTTTAAAACTTCATCTATATGATCACTAAAATCATCATAATATATTTCTTTGTCTTCATATGGTGCATATCTAGAAATATAATCAATATGTCCTAAAGTATCAATATCATTATAAATTTTTAGACATTTAATCATAGCTTCTAGATATTCTTCATATGCTGCTTTTTTACTTTTTCCTTCATAATAATCTTTTCTAAAAATATCCATTCCATTTACTACATGAATAGATCCAATAACAAAGTCAAAGTTATCACTTTTTATAATTTCTTCATTTCTCTTTAGAAATTCTGGTCTAAGTCCTACTTCCATACCTAAAAGTAATTTATCATTTCTTAATTTACCGTATTTTTTAAAATAATCTTCTACATTAAAAGTAAAATCTTCTCCCTCTGCTGCTCCTGGATATTCTATATCCATATGTTCAGTTAATACTAAATTTACCCCCCTTGTATTTGCTGCTTTAATAGCATCTTCTATAATCATTGAAGAATCTGCAGATATCTCTGTATGAACATGATTATCAAACAATATAATCCCTCCCATTTATAATAAATTAGAAAATACCCTAGCTAATGCTTCTAAAAACTTAACTTTTAAAGTAGCATTTTTAAAATAATCTTTAGGAATAAGATAACTATTTTTAATATCCTTTAAAAAAGTATTTTCCAATTGTTTTGTAATTTCATTATCATATATTACAGTATTAATTTCATAATTCAATTCAAAACTTCTTACATCCATATTTGCAGTCCCAACCATACTAACTTCTCCATCGACAGTAATAACCTTAGAATGTATAAAAGCTTTCTTATCATAAAAATAAATTTCTACGCCATATGATATAAGTTCAGATAGATAAGTTCTAGATGCATAATAAACATGAAAATGATCATATTTTCCTGGAAATAAGATTTTTATTTTTATTCCACCTAATGCAGCTATTTTAAGTGCAGTCATAACACTTTCTGTAGGAACAAAATAAGGTGTTGTTATGTAAATATAATGTTGAGCTTTATTTATCATCATAAGAATTGCCTGCATTATAGCCGGATTTTCAGAATCTGGTCCACTTTTCGCTAGTTGAAGAATTTTACCTTCATATCTAAAATCCTTAAAATAATCTTCTACATTTCCCTTATATCCTAATTCTTTATCTAAAATTTTTTTTATCATGCAAAAATCATCAATAAATACTGCTTGCAATCCTAAAACACAATCACCCTTGATCATAAGGTGGGTATCTCTCCAATATCCCAATTCTCCTTTTCCTAAATATTCATCTCCTATGTTTATTCCACCTATGAATCCAACCTTACCATCTATTATAACAATTTTTCTATGATTTCTATAGTTTATTTGAGTATTTATAATTCTTAATAATGGCGCTAAAAAATAAGTATAAACTACTATATCTACTCCAGCTTCCTTAAGGCTTTTTATATCTCTTTTTTTTAGTCCCAAAGATCCAAGTTTATCTATTATAAGTCTAACTTGTACTCCTTCCTTAGCTTTTTTCTTTAAAATATCCATAATTTCTGTACCTATTCCATCACTTTTAAAAATATAATATTCTAAATGTATATGATGTCTTGCCTTTAATAACTCTTTTTTTAATACTCTAAACTTCTCTAATCCATTATCAAAAACTTCAACCTTATTTTTACAAAATATAGGCGATGAACTATTATTCTTTAAAAGTTCCATTAGCTCACAATACTTATTAGATGGAATTTTAATTTTATATGCCTCAGCTAATTCTTCAGATATATTAAATCTTTTGTCTTTTAATCTTCTTTTTTTCCAATTTCGTCCTAAAAAAACATATAAAAATATGCCTAAGGGTGGAAAAAATAAAAATATTACAAGCCATGCTATAGTTTTTTCTGGTCTTCTTCTTTCCAAAATTATTATTACTATAGCAAAGAGTGAATATATTAGTAATAATATATATAAATTTTTAAAAGTCATATTTTATCTCCTGTAATAGAGACCAAATTTATATTTTACATATTATAAATCAAATCTCTAAATATTTAGATTTATTTTTAATATGTATATAATTCTAATTTTTTATGTAAATATATTAATCTTTATATATTTTCTTATACTTTATATTGCAAAAATAAAACAATATCTTTATAACTAATAAAATAAGAATATTAGCTATAAAAATATTGTTCTTTGAATATAGTTAAATTTTATAGCAAAAGCCACTGACTAATCAGTGGCTCTTTGCATTATAATCTAACTATATATTAACTTTTTTAAAAAGATCTCTATATAAAAACGATTATAATTTATTAACTTTAGCTGCTTGAGGACCTCTTTCGCCTTCAACAACTTCAAATTCAACTTTTTGGCCTTCTTCTAAAGATTTGAAACCATCTCCTTCGATAGCTGAGAAATGAACGAATACGTCTTTTTCTCCTTCAACTGAGATAAATCCAAAACCTTTTTCTGCATTAAACCATTTAACTATTCCTGTTTTCATTTAAAAATCCTCCAAAATAAAAAAAATACTTAATGAAATTTTATTTCACTATATGCTTAGAAGAATAACATATTTTTAGAATCATGTCAATATGTTATTTTAACCAAATATTTAGAAAATTGTTATTTTAACTTTTTTAATATTATAACTTAAAAAATTTAATTTTTAAGTTATAATATTATTCATGAGAAAGGAGTCTAACTTATGAAGAAAATTGGAATGAGAAATATAAAAACAGCAATAGCCGTATTTATATGTATTATTACACTTGGTTTTTCTAAATTTAATTTTCCATTTTATGCTTGTATAGCAGCTATAATTACAATGGATAAAACTATTTATAACTCTTTTAAAATTGGTAAAAATAGAACTATAGGTACTACTATAGGTGCTTTAGTAGGTTTAGTTTTTGCTCTACTTATGCCTAATAACAATTTTTTAATACCACTATGCATGGCTATTGGAATATCACTTACTATTTATCTTTGTAATACATTAGGATATAAAAAATCCATAACTATTGCCTGTATAGTTTTTATTGCAATAACCGGTAATTTAAAGGGAACTAGTCCTTTGCATTATGCTACAAATCGTTTATTCGAAACCGTTTTAGGTATTATAATAGCTGTTATTGTGAATTACCTTGTTTTCCCGCCCAATTTAAAAAAGCAAATTTTTGAATCTAGTAATAAAATTCATAAAGATTTATTATTATTGTGTGGAGAAAATTTTTATAATGAAAATGCTAAAAATTTAGAAGAACTTTATAATCATATTAAAACTTTAGAAAGTTCTATAGCTGCTTATGAAGATGAATATAAGATATCCACTGATAATTTGAATTTAAATAAATATAAAAATAGTATAACTTTATTCTATAAATTACATACTCATTTAATGATTGTAGAAGAGATGAAAAATAGTGTACCTTTAAAAGATACATTATATAAAGAACTTCACAATTTAACTTCTCTTCAATTTAAAGAAATACTAGAAATTAAAAATAATGATTTAGTTTTTGTCTTTAACTATCATATGGAAAAGGTTAAAGATATTCTAAATAATTTAAATAATATAAGTATGTTATAATTTTTAATAACTTATGATTTTTATAGAAAGGATGTTTTCATTGACTAAAGAATTTTTTAAAGGTAGTACTATGTTAAACCCTCTACCCGTAGCCTTAATAACTTCAAAATCAAAAGATAATAAGGTAAATGTATTTACAGCTGCTTGGATTGGTACTGTATGCACCCACCCTCCAATGATTTCTGTCTCAATTCGTCCCGAAAGATTATCTTATGAATACATAAAAGAAAATGGAGAATTCGTTGTAAATATGCCTCATGGTAATATGAGTAAAATTGTTGACTTCTGTGGTGTTCGCTCTGGTAGAGATATAGATAAAATAGAAAAATTTAATTTAAAATTAGAGGATAGTACTAATATTAGTGTGCCTTATATTGATGAATGTCCAATTAGCTTAGAATGTAAACTGCATGATATTATTCCTTTAGGCTCCCATCATATGTTTTTAGCTACTGTAGTAGGTGTCCATGTAGATACATCATTAATGGATGAAAAAGGCAAAATTCACTACGAAAAAGCAAGATTACTTTCCTATTGCCATGGTGAATATTATACCTTACCTATAGAATCTAACGGAAAATTCGGTTACTCCGTTCAGAAAAACAAAAATAAGAATAAGCATAAAACAAAAAAGCATTCTTCTAAATAATTTATAAAGACCATATCATTAAATAATAAAAATATGGTCTTTATTAGTTCTATAAAAATCTATTTTTTAATTATATTACGTGCTGGAATCCCTACTGCTGTAGCATCATCTGGTACTTCCTTTAGAACTACTGCATTAGCTCCAATTTTAACATTATTCCCTATCTTAATTGGACCTAATATTTTTGCTCCGCTTCCTACAATAACATTGTTTCCCAAAGTAGGATGTCTTTTTCCTTTATCCTTTCCTGTTCCACCTAAAGTTGTTCCATGAAATAAAGTAACATTATCTCCTACTTCTGCTGTTTCTCCAATTACCACTCCCATACCATGATCTATGAAAAATCCCTTTCCTATTTTAGCTCCTGGATGAATCTCTATACCTGTAAAAAATCTAGAAATTTGAGACAATAATCTAGCTAAAAAGAAAAGATTTTTAGTATATAGGAAATGTGTTATTCTATACATTATAATTGCATGAACAGATGGATATAGTAAAAACACTTCTAGTTTATTTCTTGCTGCTGGATCTTTTTTTAATACATTATCTAAATCATATATCAAAGTTTTAAACATTCTTTATTCCTCCATATAAATTATTTTTTTGCATATAAAAAGACTCCATCTCTTATAGAGATGAAGTCACCCTCATTATTCCACTCTAATAAATAATATCCATTAAAATTCGAAATATATTTCAAGCACATCTTAATGCTCTAGTATTATAACGGATACTTCCGATACAGCCTACTTAATTCGGTGTATAACTCCAAAGGGCACTTCATATAATCTTCTATTTAAGAATTCTTTCAGCTAGTAAATTCTCTCTCTGTAAACTCCAATTATATTACTTTCCTTTTTCATAGTTTTTTTAATTTATTCAATAATTTTATTTTTCATTATAATATATAATATATTATTTTTTTATTTTTGTCCATAATATTTTATTACTATTACATGAATTTACATATATTTTATTTTTGTGGCTCAAAAACATATTTTCCTTCTTTATTTACATAACCTATTTTCGTACCAATTTGTATTTGAGCCAATCCTTTGTAAAATCCATATGCTTCATCAAATTTAGGTTCCACTACAAATTTTTCATTTAAATCTATATAACCCCATTTTTCTCCAATCATAACACTTAACATATCTTCACTAATATAATCAACATCATCATATTTTAACTGAATTATTATCTTTCCTTCTTCATTTATATATCCATATTTATCATCTATACTAACTACAGCTTTACCATCCTTAAAATCCTCGCCTGTATGAAATTTAGGTTCGATTACTATTTTACCATCCTTATTTATATAACCTATTTTCCCATTTTGTTCTATAGCTGCAAGCCCTTCACTAAAGTTTTTAGCAATATAGAATTTGCCCTTAATTATTACATTACCCTCTTTATCTATATATCCATACTTATTTCCTATAGCAATAGACGCTAATCCTTCACTAAAATTTCCTGCATAATCATATATAGGAGAAATAGCTACATTACCTTCTTTATCTATATATCCTAATTTACCACCAATTTGTACTAATGCTCTATCATCATTAAATTCATATGCGTCCATAAATTGAGGTTTTATAATTTCCTCACATGATTCATTTATATAACCCCACTCATATGATTTTTTTACTAAACATAAACCATTGTTGAAAGTTTTAATTTCATTATATATAGGTTCTATTATAATTTTATTTTCTTTATTTATAACCCCTAACTTTTCGTTCTCTTTATAAGCAAATAAATCATCATTAATCATTTCTAAAAAATCATATTTATTTTCAATTAAAAATTGATTTTTTTCATTTATTACACCATATTTACCTTCTAAACTTACTATGGCCATATTATTTATAAAATCTTCTGCTGTATCATATTTAGGTTCAATAACTATCTCACCTTTATTATTTATGTATCCATACTTTTTTTTATTTTTAATAATATATAATTCTTCTCCGCTCATAACTTATTAAAAACCTCCTTTAGATTTTCTTTAGCTTTATATTACATTTTTCTTTATTTTATAGTATACTTTAAACATATTAAGATTTATTCTTAAAATATATTTTAACATATAAACACATTAATTTATAATTGTTTTTAATTTAATTTAAAAAGGAGGTATCATTATATGAGTAAGGTTTTTCGAACTGTTGATGTTAAAAAAAATATAGCTCTTGTTGCACATGATAATAAAAAAAGTGAATTATTAGCTTGGGTTAAAGCTAATAAAGAAATATTAAGCCAGCATAACCTATTTGCAACTGGAACCACTGGATTAATAATTCAGAATGAAACTGGACTTGATATAACATCTTTTAAAAGTGGTCCATTAGGTGGCGATCAGCAACTTGGAGCTACTATAGTTAACTTTGGTTTAGATATCTTAATATTCTTTTGGGATCCCTTAGAATCTCAACCTCACGATCCTGATGTTAAAGCTCTACTTAGAATAGCAACTTTATATAATATACCATCTGCAACAAACAAATCTACAGCTGATTTTATAATATCTTCTAGTTATATGAATACTTGTTATGATCTAGCTTTATATGATCATGCAGAATATAACAATAGAAAAATTGATATAAAAAAAGAATAGCAGTTAGTTCTGCTATTTTAAAATTATATTTCAGAATATTTTTTATACATTTTATTTAAAGAATATTTTTTATTATTTATTTTTTCTTTTTTTAGTACATTTAAGGTTTTTTTGAGTTATAGTATATAAGAACAGGAAAGAGGTGATAATTTGAAGTACTTAAGACAATTAGCTATAATATTTTCATTTTGTATTTTAGGTGAAGTTATAAAACATATTTTTCATCTAAATATACCTAGTAATGTTATAGGAATGCTATTACTTTTAGGCGCATTATGTTCAGGAATTGTAAAATTATCTATGCTTGAAGAAATGTCTAATCTTTTATTAGAGCATTTACCATTTTTATTTATTCCTGCAGGAGTAGGACTTATAACTTGTTTTTCTCTTATAAAAAACAGCCTAGTAAAATTCTCAGTTATAATTATTATTTCAACTTTAATAGTATTAGCTATAACAGGATTAACTATTGAATTATTAATGAGGAGGAAAGCAAAATGAATACATTAATACAAAGTCCTATATTCGGAATAACAGTTTCATTAATTGCTTTCGAACTAGGATGCTTTTTATTTAAGAAAACCAAAAATCCTATATTTAACCCCTTATTAATAGGGATTGCTATAGTTATAGGGTTTTTAAAAGTAACTAACATAAGTTTTGAAACCTATAATATAGGTGGTCAATATATTTCATTTTTATTAGGACCAGCAACTGTAATTTTAGCTGTACCTTTATACAAAAAGATTGCCCTTCTTAAACAATACGGGTTAGAGATTTTTTTAGGAATAAGTATTGGAACATCTTGTGGGATCTTAAGTGTAATTTTATTAAGTAAATTATTTGGAATAGATAAAAGTCTTATGATGTCTTTAGTTCCAAAATCAATAACTACTCCTATAGGAATGGAAGTTTCTAAAGGACTTGGGGGTAACACTTCTATTACTGTTGCAGCGATTATCATTACGGGAATATTAGGTGCCATTATTGGTCCAATGTTATGTAAAATTTGTAAAATAAAAAACAAAGTTGCTATAGGAATATCTCTTGGTACTGCTTCCCATGCTATGGGTACAGCAAAAGCATTAGAATTAGGAGAAACTCAAGGGGCTATGGGTGGACTTGCTATTGCAATTTCAGGTCTATTAACAGTTTTTTTAGCACCATTAATAGTAAGTCTATTTTTATAACACTTGTACATATATTTAAAGGCAAGAGAATAAGATATTTAATCTTATTCTCTTGCCTTTTGTAAAAACATATTTAATTGACTTTTTACTTCTTGTTCTTTTTCTTTTGTTATAGGACCTCTTCCTAACCTATCACATAATGAAATTAAGTATATCTCCTTAGGATCTATTTCCATTTTCATATGCTCTAAATCTGAAAACGGAAGATTTTTTGCTACAAATAAAGTCTGCATATGCCATCTTACTATAGCTGTAACCTTCCTAATAAACTCCTTGTCTTCTCTAAAATAAGTTAAAAACTCTTCTGCTAGACTTTTTCCTTCTATATCATGATTATAAGAAGTTATTCTTCCCTTTCGAATCTTTGTAGTTTTTGTCTTTCCTATGTCATGAAGAAATGCCCCCCACATAAAAGCTCTTTGATCTTTACTTTCTTTTTTATATTGTGTAGCTAAATCAACAACTTGCATAGTATGATTCCAAACATCTCCTTCTGGATGATACTTAGGTTCCTGATTTAAGCCAATGAATTGTGCTATATAATTAAAAGGATATCCTATAACTTTAATTTCATCCTTTATATGTTTATTTAAAATCATGGATGGTTTTTCTTCAGTTAATAATATTGTGTTTATTTTTTCATATAATTCCATTGTTTTATCCAAATTATCCCCTCTTTTCTTATTTTAAAAATCTAACAGTGAATTTATCCTTACTTAAAGTATCAAATTTAAATCCTTTATTCTTTAATCCTTGAATAATTTCTGGTAGTGCCTTTACAGAGGTTATTTTAGCAGGACTATCATGCATAAGTATTATAACTTTATTTGAATAATCACTTTCTCTTAATACATTATTAACTATTTTCTCTTTACTTTGCACCGCTACAGATGCATCTGTAGAATCCACATTCCAGTCAAAATAATATAGATTATTATTGTTCATATAGTTAACTAATTCTCTCATAATTTTTGTTCCACCATAATTATGACTAACTGTATTATTACTTCCTCCTGGGAATCTTAATATATTAGGCTCAACTCCCGTAACATCCTTTATGAGCTTCTCTAATTTATTAAAATCCTTAATAAAATTTTCTTTACTACTATATATATAGCTATATTCATGAGAATAAGTATGATTTCCTATACTATGTCCTTCATTAACTATTCGTTTATACATTTCTATTCCTAATTTAGAATCATTCCCTTTAACAAAAAATGTAGCCTTTATATTATGGCTTTTTAATATATCTAATATGTTACTGGTATTAGAAGATGGTCCATCATCAAATGTTAAATATGCTATTTTTTTAGCATCTTTAATTTGTTTTTTTAAATCATTATCTCGTTTAATTTTTTCTTTCTTAATTTTTTCTAGTTTTTTAACTTGTAAGTTTAAAGTTTTATACTCTTTTGCAACATTATTTAGCTTTAAATCTAACTTTTTTTCTTCTTCTTGTTTACTTTCAAGGTTTTGATTTAAGGAGGATACTATATAATGATTTTGCACTAAATTAAATATTAATATCATTTGCATTATAACCCCAATAATCAAAAAAGCTCTAGCCATTGTATATTTCTTCATTTGTTTTTCCTCCTAAACTTCATTCCTACATTAAAATAATTGGTTTTTTTTCTGTTTTAACTTATAAATTTTATCTTGTTCTATCTTAATTTGTTCCCTTTTTTTTAACAACTTATTTTCCACAATATTTATAGAGGAATGTATTTTTTTTATGTTATTAGTTTGATATATTAATAATATAGTAGATATTAAAAGTATAATTAATAAAATTACACTAAGTCTTTTATACATACTTTTTATAGGAAACACCACCTTTCTACTCTAAATATATTATGTGTATACAAATAATAAAAATACTTATTTTTATTGTTCTAAAAAAGAGATTATATAATTAATTTTTTTAACTATACAATCTCTTTTTAAAGACTTAATATTTTAATCTATATTTAATTTTTTTCTTTTTTTATCTTTTATAAGATAGTTTAAATACCAAATCAACCTATAAAAACTTTCACTAATTAAAACTGCAAATATTAAATCTAAAATTACATGTTGTTTTATAAATTGAGTAGCCAATAAAATACTAATAGTCAAAATATAATTTACGCCTAGTTCATAAGAATTTAATTTTAATTTATTTAAACCTTTAAATACAGAATAAGTAGTTATACAATGAATACTTGGAAAACAATTATAAGGATTATCACATATATATGTATATTTTACCCATTTGGTTAGTATATCATTGTTTACTAATTTAGGTCTATCCACTGTAGTTTGAAAAAAATAAAAAAATACATATGCCATAAGCAAAGATAATATTAGGGAAATAAGAGTACACTTATAGGCTTCTTCATTTTTAATACATAGTATAATTAATCCAATAGCGATAAATACATACCATATTTTATATGGTATTATGAACTGTTTTACAAAAGGTATAGATTTATCTAAATCTGTTGCAAGAGAATATATAGCACCTTTTTTTATATTTAACTCCTCATAAAAAATATGCACTCCTGGAATAGTTAATATCCATAAACATAAAAAAATCTTTCTTTTAATTAAATTCATACTTTCACCCTATTTCTTTTTTAATAGGTTTTGTATTTTTTATTTTTATATACAAAAAAACTTTCACCAAATATTGTTTTATTATTGGCAAAAGCTTTTTATCTTAACTATTAAATTGCTATTCCTAGTTCAACTAATCTATCTAATACCTTTTTATAAGTTTCTTCCACCTTACAGGCAAAATGTTCACTAGAATATGCGTCTGTTCTTAAAACACTATTATGACTTAGTTCTTTTAATAACTCATCATTCCTTAACAACTTTATTACAGACTTCTTAAACTCATCTTTCGTTTTATAAGTATATCCATTATGTTCATTTATAACAAGATGTGAGATACATGGATCCCATCTGCAAATCACAGGTAATCCGCTTGATAACGCTTCTATATATGTTAATCCTTGTGTCTCACTAGTGGATGCAGTTACAAAAATATCTCCTATTTTATAATACTTATGAACTTCAGATGGTTTAACCATATCCGTGAAAAATACTTTATTATTTATATTTAGTGAATCTACCTCTTGTCTTAACTTCTTTAAATAAGGTCCTCCACCTACAATTACCAAACTAACATTTTCATCTTCGCAAAATTCACTATAAAAATTAATTATCTCTTCTATATTTTTTTCTTCTGCTATTCTTCCTATGTACATGATTTTTTTTCCTTCTTTAGGAATACCATGTTTTTGTAAAATATTATTTTTCTCTTCTTCTGACATCTTTTCTTTAAATTTACTCAAATCTATACCTGTAGGAATAATACTTGTTTCTGTATGCGTTCCATATCCAAGTAATGTTTCTTCTACCTTTTTAGTAGGTGTTATTACACATTCCATAGAATTTAGAAGTACAGATGTTAACTTTGCAGATAACCTTTTACTTAATAATTTTCCTCCCCATAAATAATGAAGATAATCTTCATACATAGTATGATAAGTATGAACCTGAGGAATATGAAGTTTTTTAGCTATTATTTTAGCCACTACCATTGTAGTAAATTCCGTTTGTGAATGTATAATATCTGGTTTCCATTTAATGATTTCTTTTGTGATAGAACTAAAAAATGGATTTCCTACTCTAGCACCTGGATAAATTTTTGTTTCTAAAGATTTTAAATAATATATATCACCATCAATTTTACTTTCTCCATCTGTGGATAAAGTTAATATTTTAACGTCATGTCCTAATTTTTTTAATTCTTTATATAAATTATTTGTAGAAATTACAACACCATTTACAATTGGAAAATAAGTATCGGAAGTTATTAATATTTTCATGATAACTATCCTCCTTTAAAACTCTTAATTTATTATCTTAATTAATGATATAACTAAAATCTTAAATAACTCCATTAGTTTTCTTAAATTTACCTTAAATTTTTCTTAATAATTGAAAATTTTTATTATTTATTATTGCTTTAAAACTCTATTTTATCTCCTTCTATAAATATCTTTATCCTTTCACTTACTGAAATTCTTTTTAATTTTAAAAGAAATTTAGAGTTTTCCACATACATTATTCTATTATCTATTACTTTTTCCAACATTTCCACATCTATGCTATTAACCTCTCTTCCAATTAATGAAGAAAATTTATCTTTTATACTTTTCTCTAAAATATATGTAGTAACCTCATCCACTTTAGATTTAAAATCAATTTTTACTTCTATTTCATTAACTGTATATTTATCAACTTTTATGGAAGTCTTTATTCTTTCAAGTTCTTTATTTTTTTCTTCTAAAACTATTTGCATTTTTCTAATTTTGCTATAATTTTTTTCTATTTTGTGAGTAAAAAATATAGTAAAACTTATTATAGATACCAATATACCAACCAAACAACCTGTTACAAAAAAAATTAAATATTTTTTCTTTATTTCATCCATAAACGTCCACTCTTTTCAAATAACCTTAAGATTTCAACCGCCATATTAGCACCTATAAATGCAAATATTATATATATAATCTGTTTTCCTATAGATTTAAAATTACCATTAAATAACCCCTCTTCAAAAATTTCAAAGGACGAAAACGTCCCCCCTAAAGCCGTTGCTATAGCCCATATTTTTATTGAATTAGCTACATTTAGCATAATTTTAAGTGGAGAATTGCCATTTATAATTGCACCAAAAGTAGCAAATAAACTACCACCTAAAACTACACCAAAGGATATAAAAAAACTATAAATTATGCTTGCAAAAAATTTTTCCATGTTTTTATTACCTCTAATCATATTTTATTATAAATTATGAATTCTTATCATGAAGTATTCGGCTTTCTTTATAATACATTGACCTTAGAATATATGTCTAAATTTAATATTCGTTTTACAAAATAACAAAAATCACATAAAATTAACATATAACCATTAATAAACTTTAAAGAAAGGAAAATTTGTTAATGAGATTAAATAAATTTATTAGTGAAAAAGGAATTTGTTCTAGAAGAGAGGCCGATAGATTAATTGAAGCCGGTAAAGTCACCGTTAACGGAAAAATTGCGCAAATAGGTATGGACGTTTCAGACGAAGATAAGGTAATAGTTAATGATGTTCCTCTTAAAAATCGAGACGAATTTGTATATATAGCTTTTAACAAGCCGGTGGGTATAACTTGTACTACTGATAGATCTATTAAGGGGAATATTATTGATTATATCAATTATCCAAAACGAATATTTCATATAGGTAGATTAGATAAACCTTCTCAAGGCTTAATTTTTTTAACCAATGATGGTGATATTGTAAATAAAATTCTTAGGGCTGGAAACAACCATGAAAAGGAATATATAGTTACAGTAAATACTCCTATTACTCCAGAATTTATAAAACAAATGGGAAATGGTCTTCCTATTCTAAATACCGTTACAAAAAAATGCTTTGTTAAAAGAGAAAGTAAATATGTATTTAGAATAATTTTAACTCAAGGTCTTAACAGACAAATACGAAGAATGTGTGAATATCTAGGATACACTGTAACCAAACTCAAAAGAGTTCGAATTATGAATATAACCCTAGATAATATTCCTGAGGGAAAATGGAGATATATATCAAAGGAAGAATTGCAAGAGATAAATAATATGGTTAAGAACTCTATAAAAACAGAGGAAGCTTCTGTATAGCAATTAAGGATAGGCTTTTTCAAACCTATCCTTAATTATATATATTAATAATATTTAGGGATTGCAATATTGTAAAATTTTTGTTGGATGAATTCCTGACATAATTAAAGAAATTACTTTTTCTTTTCTCGTGTTAAATCTATTAAATGTTTCTTCTGCTTTCTCTAAATCATTATATACCTTCCAATATCCACAAACTAAACATTTTTTATTTGGACAATTTATAAAACTTTCAACATCTTTTACAGGGTATCCTAAAAATATACCTATTTCATGTGGACAACCATTTTTATATCTATTTCTAAGTAAATATAACTTGTTGTTTAAAGACCATTGTCTTCTATATCCATTTTCATTCATAAATACTGCATTTTCTCTGTTAGCTAATGTTTTTCTTAACAAATCTTCTTTATAAAAAAGCACAATAGCACCTTTTTCATATCTATGTAGTTCAAAGTACTTTATATTAAAAAAGTTACAAACTTTTTCTTTAGCTTCATCCCATATTTTTAATAATTTTCTTTCCCCATTATTAAAAACAATTAAGGAAGATGGTTTTTCTCTAAAAATAGTTGGTGCAATACTATAAGCTAATAATCCATAAAAATATTCTTCATCTTGAAATTCATTTATCATCTTAAAATATTTACACATACTATCTTTACACATACACATCTCCCTTTCTCATTTATTTAGCTAGATTTCGTCCTAAGTTTTTACATTCATCTATAGCAGCATCATCAGGTGTTTCATTAATAATAAGTGAATCAAAAATTAAGTTAGCTCCAAGTTCCTTCATTTTATCTTCCCAATTTCTCATCCATTCACCATCGCCCCATCCATAAGATCCAAATAGAACTATGTTCTTTCCTTGTGCTTCACCTGAAATTGATTCAATAAAAGGCTCCATTTCTGCTTCTTCTAAAACTTCAGCCCCCATAGCTGGACATCCTAGAACTACTACATCTGGATTTTTTATATCATCTAAAGAAGCTTCTCCTACTTGCTTTACTTTAACTTCTGCACCTTCTTCACTTGCACCTACTTCTATAGCCTTTGCCATCATTTCTGTATTACCTGTACCGCTCCAATAAATTATATTTATAGATTTCATTTCTGTTACCCCCTAATTAATTGATATCGATTTTCATTTTCAATAACATTATATACAGAGTATTTTATTTTGTCAATGTAATTGATAAATATTTTCAATTATTCATGCTTTCATCTTTATTTTTTTCCAAAATAACCTTTATATTTATTTACAACTTATTTATGAATTATACTAACATTATAGACATGAGTATTAATTATGTAGATTTTTAAAAATATATTTTGTAAAAACTATTACAAAAATTATTACGTATTTGCCTTTATCAATAGACTAAATATGGACATGGATGATAAAATTCAAATAATTAATTTTTTATTAAACAAAAAGTGGTTGATAATATTATCAACCACTTTCACTTTAAAACATTACTTCTACAGTAATAATTTTGGCAGGGGCACGAGGACTTGAACCCGGAACCAACGGTTTTGGAGACCGCTACTCTACCAATTGAGCTATACCCCTTCGACATATTTTTTATTTTTTTGTCAGCGTTTTACCAACGAAATTAATTATAATATAAAAATTTACTTTAGTCAACAAAAAAATAATATTTTTTTTATTTTTGGTTAAAGTAATCTTAATTAGTTTATCAAACTTTCTTAAAATTTTAGGAGGTCATGTTATGCACAATAATAAAAATCATATGAAAACTGATGAAAAATCTAATGCTGAACTTAGAAAAATGTATCATAGAAATGGTGGAGACATAGGTATTGAAAATGGAGTTAAAATAGATGCCAATAATGATAAATTTACTAAACGCTCTAAGTTATCTCATAATAAATAACTTATTTATAAATTTATAAAAAGGTTCATATATTATATGTATTCTCTTTTATTAATTTATAACCAAATAAAGCACACCTTAATATTAAAGTGTGCTTTATTTTTATTTATATTATCCTAATTGTTGTAAAACACAGCCCTTTATAAATTTAATATTATTTTGTTTACAAAATTCAACTATTTCATCACTTTCAGCTCCTGGTTGAATTAAAACCTTATCTATATTTAATTGCCTAGCCTCTTTTAAAATTTCTAATCCTAATTTAGGATTTATACATAAATCAATAACATCAATGTTAAAATTAGAAGATTTTAAATCTATAAAAGATGCTTTCCCATCTCCTCTAGGATCTATTCCAATAACATTATATTTTTCCCTTTTTAAGGTATTTAAAATTTTATTTGCATATTTACTTTCATTAGTAACATCTCCAACTACAACCCAATTATAATATTCAAATAATGCTTCAATATTCATTTTGTTCTTCCCTTCTTCTTTATTTGAATTTTTTTATTTAATAGATTTTATGTTATTCTAACACAAAAGCTCATATTTAATCATATCATTTCATTTTTCTTCATTTTAATTCATATATTCATTAGTATTCTTTGCATAAGTAAGACATTTGTAGACATTCTTCACCTTGACAACAATATTTAATATAGTATAATTAAAAACATAAAAAAAATTATGTGGACGGCTAGTGATAGAGGCGCTGTATTTATTAGTACTACTATTGAGGTAAGCACTATGAAATAGTAGAAAAGGAAATATGGCCGAAGTATATAACTAATGCTTTAAGGTTATATAACTGGGCTTACATAAAATATATGTAAGACTGTCACAAATATATTGTTTGTGAAGAGCTATCTTAAATATTTATTCATAAAATTAGGTCTTTACCTTTTTAAAATGATAAAAACCCTAAGATAACTTCTTAGGTTTTTTTGTCTTTTTCAGCTTTTCTTATCCTCTATATCCTTCCACATTTAAAGAGGAGGAAACACCTATGAGAAAAACTAAATATTCTCTAAGAAATTCTTTTGTTTTATTAAGCTCCATTTTATTTTTTAATTTTTTATTATTACAACCAGTCTTTGCTGCAGAAGCTAACTCTGCCCAAACCAATGCACACAGATTTGGATTTTTAACTCTTTTACCCCCTATAATTGCAATAGTTCTTGCATTTTTATTTAAAAATGTAATTATCTCTTTATTTGCAGGTATTCTAGTAGGAGGATTTTTATTAAATCTATCTGGATTTAATGTTTTTTCAGCTCTTTTAAATTCATTCTCATTAGCTATTCATGAAATTTTAAATTCCTTAGCAAACCCATGGAATGCTGGAATAATACTTCAATGTTTAACTATTGGTGGTCTTATTGCTTTAATTTCTAGAATGGGTGGAACTAAAGCTGTTGCTGAAGCTCTTGCAAAAAGAGCAAAAACAGCCAAAAGTGCTCAGTTAATAACATGGTTATTAGGTATTTTTGTATTTTTTGATGATTACGCAAATTCCCTTATAGTAGGACCTATAATGAAACCTGTTTGTGACAAAATGAACGTTTCAAGAGAAAAATTATCTTTTATAGTTGATGCCACAGCTGCACCTATATCTGGTATAGCTTTAATTTCAACTTGGATAGGATATGAACTTAGTTTAATAAAATCTGGATTTGCCGATATAGGCGTTCAAGCTAATTCTTATAATGTATTTATGTCTACAATTCCTTATAGATTTTATAATATTTTAATTTTGGTCTTTATTGTTTTAACTGCAGTTTTATTAAGAGAGTTTGGTCCAATGCATAAGGCTGAACTTAGAGCAAGAACTACTGGCGAAACTTTAAGAAAAGGATCTAATCCCCTTTCTTCTCAAGAAAATGATATGGAACCTAAGGAAGGTGTAAAGCTTAATATATGGAATGCAATAATTCCTATTTTAATATTAATTGTAGGAGGATTTATTGGTTTTTATATTAATGGTTATGGTGCTATTATGTCTGGTAATAATACTGAAGCTATTAATTTATTAAAAACTTCTCCATTCTCATTTACTGCTATACAAACTGCATTTGGTCAATCCGATGCCAGTATAGTATTATTTACATCAGCATTAGTGGCTAGTATAGTTGCAATGATCATGGCTCGTGTACAAAATATATTTAAAATAAGTGAATCTATTGAAATTTGGATTGATGGTATGAAGTCATTGGTTATAACAGGTGTTATATTACTTCTTGCTTGGTCATTGAGCTCAGTAATTAAACAACTAGGAACTGCTCCTTACTTAGTTTCTATATTATCAAATTCAATACTACCACCATTTTTATTACCAACTATAGTATTTATATTATCTTCTATTATTTCTTTTGCAACTGGTACATCTTATGGAACCATGGGTATATTAATGCCTCTTACAATTCCTCTTGCATTTGCGTTATCTGGAGATCAATCATATGTAATATTAAATATAAGTGCTATATTAACAGGTAGTATATTTGGAGATCATTGTTCTCCTATTTCAGATACAACTATACTTTCTTCTATGGGATGTGGATGTGATCATTTAGATCATGTTAAAACTCAGTTCTTATATTCCTTAGTAGTTGCTGGAGTAACTATATTATGTGGATATATACCTTGTGGACTAGGTATGCCTGTTTATTTTGCATTACCTCTTTCAATATTAGCTATATATCTTATTATTAGATTTATAGGTAAACCAATACCAGCACACAATGAAAATATATCAGAAAATGAAAAAGAAAGTATGCAAGTAGCAGAATAATTTTATTCATAGATTGAGTTTTAATATTTTTGAAGTTTTAATTATACAAGCCTTAAATTTCCTTGAAATTTAAGGTGTTTTTTTACATATTAATATATTTTTTATGATTAAAAAGTTTTTTTGAAATTCATTTGACTAAATTCTTTAAAGTCATTATAATTATATAAAAATTATATAGTAAACGAGGTGAACACATGAAAAAATTAGGACTACTTCCTAAATTAATTTTAGCAATTATACTTGGTCTTTTTATTGGTGCTTTTACCCCAAAATTTATTGTACAAGGATTTGCTACATTCAATGGAATCTTTGGGACTTTTCTTAAATTTTGTATTCCATTAATCATTCTTGGTTTTGTAGTTTGTGGTATTGCTGATCTTGGTAAAGGTGTTGGGAAATTATTAGGAATAACTACACTATTAGCATATGGTTCTACACTATTTGCAGGTTTATTTGCATTCGTTGTATCTAAAAATATCTTTCCATTATTTATACATACCACTGAAACCTTAAATAATGCTGGAAATCCTGAAGAAAAACTTTTAAAACCTTTTTTCGAAATTTCTATGCCTCCTATCATGGATGTTATGTCAGCATTAATATTAGCTTTCTTACTTGGAATAGGTATTTCCGCTATAAAAGACAAAGGTAAAGCTTTATATAATATGGCATATGAATTTCAAAGCATTATTCAAAAATTAATAAAATCATTTATTATTCCACTTCTTCCAATACATATAATGGGCATATTTGCTAATATGACTTATACTGGAGAAGTTTTTAAAATACTATCAGTTTTTTGGAAAGTATTTTTAATTGTTTTAGTAATGCATCTTATAGTAATTTTAATACAATTTATTATAGCCTCTATTGTAGGAAGAAAGAATTTATTTACTTTACTTAGGAATCAAATCCCTGCATATTTAACTGCTATAGGAACTCAATCATCAGCCGCCGCTATACCTGTTAACTTACAAAGCGCTGAAAAAAATGGAGTTTCTAAAGGTATTCGTGAATTTGTAATTCCTCTTTGTGCAACAATCCATTTATCTGGTAGCACTATAACCTTAACATCTTGTGCTATAGCATTAATGTATTTAAACAATATGCCATTTTCTGTTGCTAAAATTCTTTCTTTTGTAGCTATGCTTGGCATAACTATGGTAGCAGCTCCTGGTGTTCCTGGTGGAGCTGTAATGGCCGCATTAGGTACACTAGAATCAATTTTAGGATTTACTTCACCCATGTTATCTTTAATGATAGCATTGTATATAACTCAAGATAGTTTTGGTACTGCTTGTAATATTAGTGGTGATAATGCCATTGCTTTAATTGTAGATAAATTTAATTCAACATTAAAATCGAGTAGGAGCTAAATAATTATTTTATTTAGCGTCCTCTCACACCACCGTACGTACCGTTCGGTATACGGCGGTTCATTAAGAATTATGTAT
>NZ_JAUSWN010000011.1:0-108336 GCF_030815255.1 Hathewaya limosa | reverse complement strand
ATTCTTGATACAATCTTAAACAACAAATATATTGAAAATCTTGGTTACAGAAGTATATCTAAAAGATATCAGCTAATACATAATTCTTAATGAACTGCCGTATACCGAACGGTACGTACGGTGGTGTGAGAGGACGCTAAATAAAATAATTATTTAGCTCCTACTCGATAATAAAATTTTATAAAGTTTCTTATAATATACTTTAAGTTGACAATAGAAATTTTATTATGTATTCTATAAAGTGTATTTTTATATAAAAAAGAGACAATTGTTAATTGATATGTTTTATAAATTTGGGAGGAATATATATGGCAATAGGTATTATTGGAGCAATGTGTGAAGAAACAGAAAAAATTATAGATTCCATGGTAGTTTTAAGAAGTACAAAAAAAGCTAATATGGCTTTTAATGTAGGTCTTTTACATGAAAAGGAAGTTGTTGTTGTAACTTGTGGAATAGGTAAAGTAAATGCAGCTATTTGTACTCAAATTTTAATAGATGATTTTCATGTAGAAGCGGTTATAAATGTTGGTATAGCAGGTGGAACAGAAATAAATTTATATCCAGGAGATGTTGTAATTGGAACAGAACTTGTGCACCATGATGTAGATACATCTTTCTTTGGAGATAAAGTTGGTCAGGTTCCTAGATTAGATACATATACTTTTAAATGTGATAAAAGATTAATAGATTTAGCGAAAGAAGCTACTAAAGAGATAACTGAACAAAAATGTTATGAAGGACCAATTGCCTCAGGAGATCAATTTATAGCTACTAGATCAAAATTAGAATGGATACATGATACATTTGATGCTTTTGCTTGCGAAATGGAAGGTGCAAGTATAGCACATGTAGCTTACTTAAATAAAATTCCTTTTATAGTAATCAGATCAATTTCAGATAATGCTATTAATGGTACTCATGTAGATTATGAAAAGTTTAAATGGATCGCTGTTGAAAATTCAGTAAAAATTATAAATAACATGATAAAAGCTATGTAGGTGAATTCATAATGAAAAATTTGAAAATACATAGAGATAAAGGTCCTAAAATACAGATTAATATACATGATTTCACCATTGGTGGAGATGAAAAAATTATTATTTCTGGTCCTTGTGCAATAGAAAGTTATGAGCAAATGGATGAAATAGCTAAAAATTTAAAAGCTATGGGTGTTCATATGTTAAGAGGAGGAGCTTTTAAACCAAGAACTTCACCTTATGATTTTCAAGGCTTGGGAGAAGAGGGATTAAAAATTTTAAAAGAAATAGGTAAAAAATATGATATGCCTATAATAACAGAAATTTTAGATCCTAGAGATATAGAAACTTATAAAGATTATATGGATATAATTCAAATAGGATCAAGAAATATGTATAATTATTCATTATTAAAAGAAGTAGGTAGACAAGAAAAACCTGTACTTTTAAAAAGAGGCATAAGTGCTAATATAAAAGAATGGTTAATGGCTGCTGAATATATTGTAAATGAAGGTAATGAAAAGGTTATATTGTGTGAAAGAGGTATTAGATCATTTGAAACTATTACTAGAAACACATTAGATTTAAATGCCGTAGCATATGTAAAAGAAAATTTTAGATTACCAATTATAGTAGATCCAAGTCATGGTACTGGACTTAGAGAATTGGTTAAAAATATGTCTATAGCTGGACTTTGTGCTGGTGGAGATGGACTTATAATAGAAAGTCATATAAATCCAGATAAAGCTATATCTGATGCAAGACAAACCATATCTATGGAAACTTTAAAAGATATAGTTACTTGTATAAAAAATATGGAAAATGTAGGTGTTTTTACACAATTGTAAATTTAATTTATAAATTAGTAATATCATATATAAATAGGTTAAAAGATTTATTCCTAAGAAAAATTAAACATAGTATCCATTAGAAAATTTCATAAATTTTTCAGCTTATCTTAAACTAATATTAAATAAGATAAGGAGGAGAAGATTAATGGATACAAGTGATAAAAATATATATAGAGATAGATTGATTAATGAAAGAAGAAAACTAAATAATGTTGTAAGATCATTACAAAGTGAAAATATTTTAAGTAAAGATCAAGATTCCACTGAGTTATCAAGTTATGCAAATCATCCTTCCGATCAAGGAGCCGAGATGTTTGAAATGGAGAAAAACTTAGCACTAGAAGAAAATGAAAAAGTTATAATGGATAAAATAGATAATTCTCTTCAGGCCATGAATGATGGAACTTATGGTGTATGTAAAATATGTGGAAAACCTATTTCAAAAGAAAGATTAGAAACTATTCCTTATGCCGATTGTTGTATTGATTGTCAAAGAGAATTTAACTCTTCTCATAATGGTGAAAAAAGACCAGTTGAAGAAAATTATATAGATTATACCTTTGGATATGATAGAAATGAACAAAGTGCTGAATATGGCATGAGAGAATGTTATGCTGATGTATCTATGACTAACTATATGCCTATGGAAGATGAATATGATAATTATTCAGATGAAGACAATGAAGGTTTTGTGGAACCTATTGAAAAAATAAGTAATGAACAATATAAAAATCAGTTACCATAAGTGAATTTTATACCTCCGAAAAGAATTATATATTTCTTTTCGGAGGTATATATAATAAAGGGGTATAAGTTTTATGGAAATTATTATTATTATTTTAGGAATTATACTAGATAGAGTAACAAAAATTTGGGCTAGTTCTTCTTTAACTAATTCCTCTGTAGAAGTTATTCCAAATTTTTTTAAATTAGAGTATTTAGAAAATAGAGGAGCAGCTTTTGGTATTTTACAAAATAAACAATGGTTTTTAATTGTATTTACCTCATTAATTTTAGTTTTTGTAGCTTATTTTTTAATAAGATATAGAAAACAAAATCATAAAATAATAAACATTAGTCTAAGTATGATTATAGCAGGTGCTTTAGGAAATTTATTTGATAGAATTGTATATAAATATGTTATAGATTTTATTTGTGTTCATTATAAAGATATTTACTATTTTCCAACTTTTAATGTAGCAGATATGTTTGTTGTAATAGGTACTTTTCTTTTAGCGATTTATATTATAAAGGATGGTAAGTAATGGAGCAAAATATAGTTGTGGATAAATCTTTTGAAGGTAAAAGATTAGATTCGTTTTTGGCAGAGTATTATGAGGATAAATCACGTAATTATTTTCAAAATTTAATAGATGATGAAAAAGTGTTAGTTAATAATAAGATTGCTAAGGGTAAATATAAAATTAAAGAAGGAGATAATATCCATATAGAAAGAGTAGAACCTAAGACATTAGAAGTTGTACCAGAGGATATTTCTTTAGAAATTTTATATGAAGATGAAGATGTAATCGTAGTTAATAAGCCACAGGACATGGTAGTTCATCCAGCACCAGGAAACTATTCAGGTACTTTAGTTAATGCTCTTTTATATCACTGTACTGATTTATCAGGAATTAATGGAGTTATAAGACCAGGAATTGTACATAGAATAGATAAAGATACGTCTGGCATATTAGTAGTAGCAAAAAATGATTTTGCACATAATGCCTTAGCAGAGCAACTTAAAGAGCATTCTATGAATAGGATATATATAGCTCTTTGTGAGGGAAATTTAAAAGAAGATACTTTGATTATAAATAAGCCTATTGGTAGAAATCCTAAAAATAGATTAAAAATGGGTGTAGTTGCTGATGGAAAAGAAGCTAAGACACATGTTTTTGTTAAAGAAAGATTCAAGGAACATACATTAGTACAATGTAAGCTAGAAACAGGAAGAACTCATCAAATAAGGGTTCATATGGCTAGCATAGGACATCCTTTAGTAGGAGATCCTCTGTATGGTTTCAAAAAACAAAAATTTAATCTACAAGGTCAAGTATTACATGCCTATTTATTAGGGTTTATTCATCCAAGAACTAAAGAATATATGGAATTTAAAAGTGAAATACCTGAATATTTTAGAGAATTATTGAAAAAAATATAAATTTCAGTTGAAAATTAGAATAGTTTGTGATAATATACTTTAAGAATAAAGTTTCCTTTAAATGATCCAGGGAGATCATAAGGTAATATATAGTAGAACTATATCTATAAGTAATATTATAATTTTATGTTATAAAAATTTTTGTTTTTGGTTATATTAGATATGGTTATATTATTTGAGTGTAAGAGTGTATTTATACATTAAATAAGTATATCTATACCTTGATTCCCTGGGAGTCAAGGTATTTTTTATTGTAAAGATTTATATTAATTAAAGTATAACGGAGGAATAAAATGAATTTAAAAGCAGAAATTTTAGATGAAAAAGGCATTCGTAGAACATTAACTAGAATATCTCATGAGATTATTGAAAAGAATAAAGGTGTAGAAGATATAATTTTTATTGGAATTAAAAGAAGAGGAGAACCAATAGCAGATAGAATAGCTAATATAATCGAAACTATTGAAGATATAAAAGTTCCAGTAGGCTCTGTTGATATTACATTATACAGAGATGATTTATCAGAGTTATCAGAACAACCTAAGATTAATGATGATAACATAGGTGTAGATGTACAAGATAAAACTGTAGTATTAATTGATGATGTAATTTACACAGGAAGAACTGTAAGAGCAGCTATGGATGCAATTATAGCACATGGAAGACCTAAAATGATACAACTTGCGGTTCTTGTAGATAGAGGACATAGAGAATTACCTATTAGACCAGATTATATAGGAAAAAATATACCAACTTCTCATAAAGAACTTGTTTCAGTAGAATTAAATGAATTTGATGGAGTAGATTCTATAAAAATTTATGATAATAATTAATATAACATAATTGTTAATTTACTATAAACTAAAGTTTTACTTTATAAATTTGCTATAAGGCAAAGGGGGAATATTGATGAAAGATTACGTAGATGTAGAAGAAAGATTGTCTATAGGGAAAACTATACCCTTAAGTTTTCAACATTTATTTGCAATGATTGGAGCAACAATATTAGTTCCAATGTTAACAGGATTAAGTCCTTCCATGGCATTGTTTGGAAGTGGGGTAGGAACATTAATTTATATATTATGTACTAAAGGGAAACTTCCAGCATATGTTGGTTCATCATTTGCATTTATTGTACCAATGCAAATGGCAACGGCAGCCTATGGTGTAAATTCTATGATGTCAGGAATTATAGCTTCCGGTTTTATATATGTAATAGTAGCTTGTATAATTAAGTTTATAGGAGTAAATTGGTTAAATAAGTTATTACCACCTATAGTGGTTGGGTCTGTTGTAATTGTTATAGGGCTTTCACTAGCAGGAGTGGCAATAAATTGGGCAGGTTTAAATCCAGCATATTTTACAAAAGACAATATAGCTGAAGTATTACTTAATATTCCAAGGTATAAATGGATAATTGTATCACTTACTACTTTAGGAATTGGTATTATAGGAAGTATGTATTTTAAAGGATTTTTAGGAGTAATTCCAATTCTTATTGCTATGATAGTAGGATATTTTACAGCTTTATTTATAGGCCTTATACCTCAAGAACATGTAGATAAGATAATAAATGCTCCATGGTTTGCATTACCAAATTTTATCGCACCAAAGTTCAATTGGAATGCTATTGTACTTATGCTTCCAGTATCCTTTGTAACATTATCAGAACATATAGCACACGTTTATGTTACCAATAATGTTGTAGGTAGAGACTTTACTAAAGAACCAGGATTACATAGATCTATCTTAGGTGATGGACTTGCAACTTCTTTTGCTGGATTCATAGGAGCACCTCCTAATACAACATATGGAGAAAATGTTGGAGTTATGGCAATTACTAAAATTTATAGTGTTTGGGTTATAGGTGGGGCAGCAATTATAGCTATAATACTTTCAATGCTAGGTAAGGTAACAGTTATACTTCAAAATATACCATTACCAGTTATGGGTGGAGTTAGTATTCTTCTGTTTGGTATTATTGCTTCCTCAGGATTTAGAGTATTTGTAGAAGATAAAATAGATTTCGGAAAGAAAAAGAATTTAATTATTGCATCAGTAATTATAGTTTTAGGTATAGGTGGAGCAGAAATTGATATTCCAATGGCAAATGGTTCAACAATTCAAATTGCACAAGTTGCACTAGCAACATTAGTAGGAATTGTTTTAAACTTAGTATTACCAGATAAAAGTAAAACAGAATAATTAATAAAAAATAATTTATTAAAATAAAAGGCAGATTTCGTTTATAATGAAATCTGCCTTTAAAGTTATTTTTCTATAAGTTCTAATTCAGGTTTTTTAGGTTCTATTATAATGGTTTTATTTGTGTAGTATATTACCATTCCTGGTTTAGCTCCACTAGGTTTTTTTACATTCTTTACTTCAGTATAATCTATTTCAACCTTAGAGGATTCTCTACCTTTACTATAGTAAGCAGCTAAGTTTGCAGCTTCTTCCAAAGTTTTATCAGAAATTCCATGATCATTTTGAATTATTACATGAGAACCTGGGATAACCTTAGTATGCAACCAAATATCTTTCTTTCCAGCTAATTTTAATGTTAAATAATCATTTTGTAGATTATTTTTACCTACATATATATTTGTTCCATCAGAGGATACAAAATGATAAGGTTTTGATTTACTTTTATCTTTAACTTTTTTCTTACTGAATTTAATATACCCAGCTTCAATAAGTTCTTTCCTAATTTCTTCTATTTCAGAAGAGGTTTCTACCCTATGAATGTTATTTAAAACAGAATTTAAATATGTTAATTCTTCTTCCGTATGTTCTATATTAATTAAAGCCATTTCTTCTGACTTTTTTAGTTTATTGTATTTTTTAAAGTATTTTTGAATATTTTCAGAAGGCGTCTTATTAGGATCTAATTTTATCGTTACATTTTCTAAGTTTTCACTATAATAATTTTGTACATCTACAGAATTCATTCCCTTAGATAACATATATATATTAGAAGTTAATAATTCACCTTTTAATCTTAATTCATCTTTCTCTTCACATTCTTTTAAAGTTTTTTGTAAAATGGAAAGTTTTTTAGTGCATCTATCTATATTATTTGTAACAAGTTTTTGAAGATCTGCACTTTTAGAATTTAGTCTATCATATTTATCTTTTTCATAGTAGAATGTATCCAATACGTCAGAAGGAGAATCAAAAGAAGTTTCCGAAACTATGTTATCATCATTTAAGTTAAAGCAGTGAAAATCTAAGATACCTTTGTTTCCATAATAAATATTAAAATTAAAGTTTCCATTTTCTAATTTAGATTTTAAATTTTTTAAGAAAATTTCTAGGTTTGCTAAAGAGAAATCATTATATTCCTCTAAAAATCCAGTATATAAACTAAGAGAAACTTTTTTACTTACACCTTGAAAATTTTTAGAGAAGAAGTCTTTTGTAAATTCAAGGTCTTTGAAAGTCTCTTTAAAGTTTTCAAAGTTATAAGTTAGAAGATTAATTTTATCACTCTTTGGAGGATACACATATTCAATTGAAGGATATAGACTTCTATAACTGTTAATTTCAGAAGTTATATGTTTTATAGAATCCATAATAAGATTATCTCTGTCTCTTACTAAAGTTATATTACTATGTCTTCCCATGATTTCAATTATTAAAGTATATATACTATTAAAACCTAATTCATCAGTACTTTCAAAATTAATTTTAAGTACTCTATCTAATCCTAATTGTTCTATAGATAAAACTCTACTATTTGCTAAATATTTTCTAAGTACCATACAGAACATAGGGGCTTTTAAAGGATTTTCTTTAATATTATTAGTAAAGTGTACTCTAGGATAATTTGAACTAGCACTTATTAATAATCTGTGATTTTTTCTATTCTTTTTAAATGTCAAACAAACTTCATCTTTTTCAGTTTGATTAATTTTTTCTATTTTACAATTTATCATTAAGTTGTTTAATTCTTTTTCTATACTATTTAAATAAAGTCCGTCTAAAGGCATGCTATTCACCCTTTCTCAATGTATTTTAAGCTAGTTTATATTACATTTATGCATTATAATTATAATATACTAAGAATTATACTATACTATGGAAATTTCATCAATTTTATTGGAGGATGTTGAATATATGAAAGAGATTAATTTTACTAAAATGCAAGGTTTAGGAAATGACTTTGTAATGTTAGATGATAGAGAAGAAATTTATAATAATGAATCAGAAATTGCTTTAAAATTATGCCATAGAAATTTTGGTATTGGTGCTGATGGGGTTATATTTATAAGAAAAAGTGAAAAGGCTCATATTAGAATGGTTATTTATAATGCTGATGGTTCTCATGCTAGTATGTGCGGTAATGGAATTCGTTGTTTTGCAAAATATGTATGGGATAAGAATATAGTAAAAGAAAATCCTTTAATTATAGAAACTGATGATGGTATTAAAAAAGCAGAATTATTTATAGAAAATGGTAAAGTACATGAAGTTGAAATAAACATGGGAACTTGGAGCTTTGATCCTAAGAATGTTCCTTTAGCTAGTAATGAAGAGGTGTTAAATAAAAAAATATCAGTTGAAGGTAAGGAGTATAATATTTCATCACTTCATATGGGTGTGCCACATACAGTTATTTATACTAATTTAAAAGATATAAATATAGAAGAGGGAAAGAAGATAGAGTATTTTAATTTATTCCCTAAAAAAACTAATGTTAACTTCTGTGAAAAAGTTAGTTCTTCATGTATAAACGTTAAAACATGGGAAAGAGGAGCTGGAGCAACTTTAGCTTGTGGGACAGGTAGTTGTGCCTCTGTAGTAGTTGGAAATAAATTAGGACTACTTGATAAAAGTGTACAGGTTAATGTACCAGGAGGAACAATGTATATTACTATAGAAGAAGAAACTGTTTTTATGAAAGGACCTGCTAAAATAACTTTTGAAGGAATTATTGTATTATAATTAAAATTTTATAATATAAAACTAAAAAATATAGTACATGTACTATAGTAACAAAAATTTTATACAAGAATAATATATAACAGTATATAGAGTTAAATATACATGAAAATTAGGCATATATCATTATTAAGTTATTGATATATGCTTTTTTATTTGGAAATGAATAGAAATACAAAATATGGCTATAATTCAAATAAAACATGAAGGGAGAGGTGAAAGTGTTAACAGATCAATTTATGTTTTCTTCTTCTAAAGATAAAGAAGAATGTAGTAAAAGTAATATTTTAAAGTTTATACAGAAAAGCAATAAAGACATAAATGACATAGTGTTGGACTTAGAATTTATAAAAAAGTTTCCCTTGGAGTTTTTAGTCAAAAATGAATTTGTACCTATAAAAGAAATAAATAATAAAATATATGTGCAGAGTTATAAGAAGTTAACAAGGGATTTTAAAAAGGTGTTTAAAAAGAAACATAATAAAAAAATTATAGAAAAAATTATTACGTACAGTGAATATTGCGAGAAAATTACAAAAATAAAAGAAGCTATAGAAATAGAAGAAAATGATTATACAAAGGATTTTAAAAATAAAAAAGGAAATGAAATTCTAAAGAAAATCATAGAAGAGGGTATTGAAAATAAAGTTAGTGATATTCATTTTGAACCTAAGGAGAAAAAATGTAAGATTAGATTTAGAATTAATGGAATACTAAAAGAATACGCAAACTTATCTAATAAAACTTATTTAGAATTACTATCTATTGTAAAAATAAAATCTAACATGGACATATCTTTAAAAATGATTCCTCAAGATGGAAGTATAGTTTATAAATTTCAAGACAAAATTTATAATTGTAGAACTTCAACTATCCCTAGTATTTATGGTGAAAAATTAGTTATTAGAATATTAAATCCCAATGAAAATATTAATTTAGAATGTTTAGGATTTAAGGATGAAACTTATAAATTAAAGAAAGTTATATATAAAAACAAAGGAATTTTTCTGATTTCAGGGCCTACAGGTAGTGGAAAAAGTACTACATTAAAAGGAATAATTAATTGTATGAATAAAAAGGAAAGAAATATAATTACTATAGAAGATCCAGTGGAATATAAGTTAAAAGATGTAACACAAGTTAACTTAAATAGAAAAGCTGGATTAGGATTCAAAGAAGCTTTAAGAAGTACATTAAGACAAGATCCAGATGTAATAATGATAGGAGAGATTAGGGATGAGGATACAGCAAAAATCGCATTAAGGTCAGCTATTACAGGACACTTAGTTTTATCTACAGTCCATACTTATGATTCTACCAGTGTTATTACTAGGCTTTTGGACATGAATATACCTTCCTATATTTTACTAGATGGTCTTTCTACTGTAGTATCCCAAAGATTATTACGAACAATTTGTCCTCATTGTAAAGAGGAATACACATTAAGTCAAGATACTTATAATGAATTAGGTGTAAAAAAAGGAGCTATTTTATATAAAGCTAAAGGATGTAAACATTGTAATTATACAGGATATATAGGAAGACAAGTAATTTATGAGATCTTAGAATTAAAGGATAAACATAAAAATTATATAAGTAGACATAAGGATTTAACTGGTTTCAGAAATTTTTGTATAGAAAATGGTCTGATAACCTTAGATGAAAAGTGCCTAAAAATGCTTAAATCAGGGGATACCTCTTTAGAAGAAGTATATAAAGCTATATTGTAAAAAATATGAGTAAATATAGAAATTTAATTTTTTTAAATAGAAACTTATATTTTTATTTGAAGTCTGGTTATAGTATAGAAAAGGCACTTTTAATGTTAATTGATCAAAGAAAGAGAAAAAGTAAAATAAATAAAATCTTAAATAATATTTTAAAAGCATTATATAGTGGAAAAAGTATTTATGATAGTTTTAAAAATGTAAATAAATTTGAAGATTATATGTTATATCTTATAAAAATTGGAGAAGAAAGTGGTACGTTAGCGGAGAGTTTTAAAAAAATTTATGAGTATTATGAAGAAAAAGAAAAACAAGAAAAAAAGATAATTGAATTAATTTCTTATCCTATATTAGTACTTTTTTTCTCAATGGTACTGTTTTATATATTAATAATGTATTTCGTACCTTTAATTTATGGCGTTCTACAAGAGGTTGAAGGAAGTAAATTAAATGGCTTAAAACACTTATTAAATATTAATTTGTTTTTAAGGCAATATGGAATTTATATTTTTAGTATATTAATTGCTTTAGTTATAGGAATTATCTTCTGTATGTATAAGAAAAATATAATTTTTTATTTTATATTGAATAAAGCTTTTATAATTAAGCAGTTATATTTAAAAAGATTTTCTATAAATTTTTTTTACAGTCTTAGTTTATTGATTAAAAGTGGTTTTAATTTAATAAATGCTTTAGATATTATTTATGAAATAGAGAAAGATCCCTTTATAAAAGAGAAATTAAAAATATGTATTTTAAATTTAAAAGGTGGAAAAAGTTTATCTGATGCTTTAAAGCAAATGAGTATTTTTAATTATTATAATTTGAACTTAGTAACTGTAGGAGAAGACACGGGATTTCTTGAAGAAAATTTTCAACATATATACTTTTTTGAAAAACAAAAGTTTAATGATGGATGCAATAAGTTTTTAAAAGTTTTACAACCAACTATTATAGTTTTATTAGGTATAGTGGTGTTTAATGTGATATACAGTGGAATAGTTCCTATTATAGATTCTATAGGAGGAATTTAATATGAAAGAAAAACAAAAAGGATTTACTTTAATAGAGCTACTTGTTGTTATTTCTATTATAAGTGTATTTGGGTCCATATTTTTTATGGCATATAAAAGGGTGGAATATAATAAAACACAAAAAGAACTAAATTTTTATGCTAATTGTTCCTTGGATTTTATTAATAATTCTATAGAAATTTGTAGATCTCAAAATAAAAAAGGAAGAATTATATACAATTTTAATAAAAATGTGTTGGAATTGTATATGAATGAGGGTAAATACAAGGATAGTTTAAGGTTTCCTAAGAATATTAAATTAATTTGTGGTTTTCCTACAAGAGAAAGGATTAATATAAATAATTTAGGATTAATAACTGAAGGTGGTACTATAACTTTTAAAAATCACAATGGAGAGAAAGGAGAAGTAGTTATTAGTGTCTATACAAATAAGAGGAAAATCAAAAAATAAAGGTTTTACTCTAATAGAGGTTTTAGTTAGTATTTCAGTTTTTTGTATATTGTGTTTCGCTGTTTTAAATTTAAACATTTCTAATATAAAAATAAGAGAAAAGAGTAATGGGTTTAAAGAGGCAAATAAGTTTTTCGAAGAAATACATGGTCTTAGTCTTTATGAATGTGAATATGATGAATTTTTAAAATTTATAAATAAAGAAGATTATAATGATAAAAAAAAGTGGTTTTATATTAATAAGGAAGAATTGAATATAGAAAATATTTTTAATAAGAAATTACAAGTTTTAAGTGAAGATTTTAAAGGAAGTTATCCTTATATTAAGGTTAAATTTGAAAAGGAAAATAAACTTAGTGAGGCACAATGCATTAAGATATATTGTACTTATTATTATAGGCAGAATAAAAAAATAGATTATGAATTTTTAAGAGGTAAATTAAATGAAAAAAGGATTTACACTTATAGAAGTGTTGATTTCTGCAACCTTGGTTTTGTTAAGTATAACAATGGTTAATAGTTTATTTATAAAACAAATTAAGGGGTATAATACATATTTAATAAGACATAATCAAGAAAGAAGAGTAGATGAAGGAATAAATTTTATACAAATGGAATTAAGAAGATCAGATGGGAAGATAAAGGTAAAGAATGATACTATAAATATGGACTGTTCAAACCAAAAGAAGAAAACTATTAAAAAATACAAAAGTAAATTAGTTATATATACGGGATATACTTATAAAAAAGGTTCTACATATAATGTTTTGATTGATGATATAAAAGATTTTCATGTAGGGATAAAAAATGGAATATATTATTTAAATGTTGTTATGAAAGGAAATAAAGAATATAAAAAATGTATAATAATTTAAGAAGTAGAAAGCAAAAGGGGGGTATACTTATATATACAATGATAATTTGTGCCTTTGTTTTACTTTTGGGACTATATGAGAATACTCTAAAGTTAAGTGACGTTAAGTATTATGTGGAAAGACATAGGATTCTAAAAGAATATAGTGATATAGAAGATAAAAAAGAAAAGATGTTTTCTGAATTATATGGGTATTTAAAAAGGAATTTAGAAAATAAAGACTTAAAAGATAGAAATAAAGAGGATGTATTAAAAGAAATATTAAAAGATAATTACAAAACTTTTAGTATTTCAGAGGATAAGTTTAGTTTAAGATTAAATGAAAAAGGGGAAATTATCTTTGTATATCCATATGAAAAAAGAGCTTATAAAGAGATAAGTTACTGTATAAAATTAGAGGATAATAAGCTATTCTTAATAGAAATGAATAGTAAAGTAATAAATGGATAGTATATTATATGTGAGGAATATTTTAAAAGGAATATTTGCAAATATAAATATATTTTGATAAAATATATTTGGCTACATATAGAGAAATTCGAATAAAGAGGATAATTTTTAAAAAATAAAGAATAAATTGTTTGTATTTATGAGACATATGTAGTAAAATTTAAAATGTAATTTTTAAACATAATAATGTGGATAAAAAGAATAAAGCATTTTGGAGGTATATTTAATGATATCAGCAGGAGATTTAAGAAAAGGAACTACTTTTGAAGAGGATGGACAAGTTTTTACAGTAGTAGATTTCCTTCATGTAAAACCAGGTAAGGGAGCTGCTTTCGTAAGAACTAAGCTTAAAAATGTTATTACAGGAAGTGTAATTGAAAAAACATACAATCCAACTGCTAAACTTCAAGAAGCTGTAGTTGAAAGAAAAGAAATGCAATACTTATATAATGATGGTTCATTATACTACTTCATGGATCAAGAAACTTACGAGCAAATTCCTCTAAACTATGATAGTGTTGAAAATGCAATTAAGTTCTTAAAAGAAAACATGTTTGCAGTAATCAAGTTCTTCAAAGGTGAAGCTTTCTCAGTTGAAGCACCAAACTTTGTTGAATTATTAATCACTGAGTGTGAGCCAGGATTAAAAGGAAATACAGCAACAAACGTTATGAAGCCAGCTACAGTTGAAACAGGAGCAATCGTTCCAGTACCTTTATTCGTTAATGAAGGTGATACAATAAGAATCGATACTAGAAGTGGCGAATATATGGAAAGAATTTAATTAAACGAGGTAAAACGTTTAACTTATAAAAAGTGTGAAAATATTTCACACTTTTTTTTGTATACAATAAGTTTGGTAATCTAATTAGTAATAGCATTAAATAAGTAGTAATATAATCAACTATATAATATACATAAGTTTAATTAAATGAATAAAGTGATTCATAAAAAACAATTTAAAGAATTATAGATATTTATTTTATAAGGAGTTTTAAAAACTTATAAATAAAAAATATTTATAATTCTTTTTGATTTTTTGTAATAAAAACCTCACTTTATAAATATTAATTTTAGTAATAAGAAAATTTTTTACGGAAAGGAGAAAAAAATGAGTGGCATAAGAGATATATTAAATATTTTACCTCAAATTATAAAAAAAGAATTAGACAAGGATTCAGAATTGCCATCTATACAAGAGATAAGAATGAAAATAGGGAAAAACTTAATTTATATAAAAGATTTGAAGGAAACAGTTTCTAGCTATGTAGTAAAAAAAGAAGATCTTGCATATGTAATTCAAAAGATAAGTAATTATTCTATATATGCCTTTGAAGAGGAATTAAAACAGGGATATATTACAGTGCAAGGAGGACATAGAGTTGGAATATGTGGAGCATGTGTATTAGAAGAAAATAAAATCAAGACAATTAAGGACATAGGTTCCATAAATATTAGAATTTCAAAAGATATTGAGGGATGTTCTAGAAGTATTTTGAAGTATATAGTGAGCAAGGATAAATTATATAATACTATAATAATTTCTCCTCCTAAGTGTGGTAAAACAACCTTAATTAGAGATATAGGAAGAAATATATCAAATGGCATTAAGGAACAACAGGTTAGAGGAAGAAACGTTTGTATTATAGATGAAAGAAGTGAAATTGCAGCCTGCTATAAAGGGGTTCCTCAAATGAATGTTGGACTTAGAACAGATGTGTTAGATAATTGTCCTAAAAGTTATGGAATCATGATGGCTATAAGAAGTATGGCACCAGAAGTTGTAATATGTGACGAAATAGGAACCTATGAAGATATGAAGAATATAGTTATGGCTTTAAACTGTGGTGTTGGAATTATAGCTACTATCCATGGAAATGACATTGAAGATTTATTTAAACGTCCAGTATTTAAAGAAGTAGTTGAAAATAAGGTATTCCAAAGAGCTATTGTTTTAAATAATGAAATTTCCGTTGGCAATGTTAGATATATATATGATTTTATAAATAAAAATTATATAAAGGTTTAATATGATTAAGTTTATAGGATGTGTAATGATAATTAGTGGGTTTGGTGCTATTGGGTTTAAATATGCAAAAATGCTTTCAAATAGGGTTAAGGAACTTAAAAGTCTTGAAAAGGCGGTAATGATTTTAGAAAGTGAAATAACATATATATATACACCTGTACCAGAAGCATTTACTAAAATAGGGGAAAAAGTAGAGGGAATAGTTGGAGAAATTTTCTTGAATGCAGCAAAGTTTCTTAGTGATAATACCTGTGAAGAAGTATATGAATCTATAAAAATTTCTGCTGATGACTGTAAAAATAATACTTATTTAGAAGAAAAAGATTTAGAAATTTTATATGATTTATCCAAAGTATTGGGGCAATGGGATATAGAATCTCATAAAAGCATTTTTAAACTTACTAAAAAGAATCTAGATAGTCAAATAGTAGAAGCCACTGAGAAAGAAAACAAACAAGGAAAGATGTTTAAAGCATTGGGAATTTCTTTTGGAATATGTATTTGTATTTTACTTTTATAAATTAAACATAAAGTCAGGAGTTTTTATATATTTATTATTTAGAACATATTTTTTAGATAATAAAAGGAGGTACTTATATGCTAGACGTAAGTCTAATTATGAAAATAGCTGGCGTAGGTATTTTAGTAGTAGTAATTGATAAAGTATTAAAAAGTGCAGGCAAGGATGATTATGCTGTTATTACAAATTTAGCTGGCATAATTATAATACTTCTAATGGTTGTTAATCTTATAAATAAATTATTTGATACAGTAAAAACTTTATTTACTATTTAAAAGAGGGTATTATGGAGATTTTAAAAGTTGTAGGTTTTGCCTTAACAGCACTTTTTATTGTTATTATTTTTCAGACAAAAAATAGGAATGACATAGCAGTGCCAATAAGTTTAGCAGCTGGAATACTTATTTTTATATTTATTATTCCAAAGCTAACAGTAATAATAAATTTTTTACAGGTTTTAAGTAATAAAGCCAATATAGATGTATCTTACTTAAATTTAGTTTTTAAGATTTTAGGTATTGCGTATCTTGCATCTTTTTGTTCTGAAATATGTAAAGATGCAGGGGCTGGAAGTATAGGAAGTAAAGTTGAGTTTGCAGGTAAGATTTTAATTTTAACCTTAAGTATTCCTATATTAATGGCTGTTCTTGACTCTATATTAAAAATTTTATAGAGGGGTAAAAATATGAAAAACATAGAGAAAATAAAGAAGGTAATTTTAATAGTTTTTTTAAGTATTATAATTTTTATGCCACAAGGAATAGCTAAGGCTGAGAATTATGATATGCAGGTTAATAATATAGCAAAAGAACAAACTAAAAAAGAATATACAAAGGAATATAAAGAGGTAGATGACCTATATGAGTACATTAGAAATCTTAAAAGTGATTATGAGATATTAAGAGATATAGAGCCAAAGGAATTTGTAGATAACTTTGTTAAAGGTGGAGATTCTAAGTTCAAAAAACAAGATGTTTTGAAATGGGCAAAAAAATATATATTCAAAGAGATTGGCTCCACTATGAAGCTTATGAGTGTTTTGATAATAATAGCTTTAATTTGTTCACTTTTAAAACAGTTAGAAGATGCATTTTCAAATAATAATATTTCTAGTATAGCTTATTTCACCTGCTTTGCAACTATGGTTATAGTCATAGCTAAGAGTTTTTATGTAGGTATAGATTTAGCACGAAGTTCTATTGAGGGAATATCTAATTTTATGTATGCAATTATTCCTGTGCTTATGATGTTACTAGGAGGACTTGGAAATGCTAGTCAAGTAATGTTTATGGATCCAATTATTATAGCTTCTATAAATATAGGAGGCACTATAATTTCTAAAATAGTTTTACCACTTATTATACTTAGTTTTGTTTTAAACTTTGTAAACAATTTATCTAAAGATTATAAAGTTAATAATTTAAGTTCTTTAATAAAAAATTCTGTTATGTGGTTACAAGGTGGAGTTTTGACTATTTTTGTAACGTTACTAACTATTAGAAGCATGACAGCAAGTACTATGGATGAAATTACAGTTAAAACAGCTAAGTTTGCAGTGGATACTTTTGTTCCTATTGTAGGAAGTTCACTATCTGATGCAATTTCGACAGTGGCTGGCTATGGTATTTTACTTAAAAATGGCGTAGGTACTTTAGGAATGGTAATTCTAATATTAATAATGATAGCTCCAATAGTAAAACTGTTTTGTATGGCAGCTTTATATAAAATCACAGGAGCAATTGTACAACCTATTAGTGATGAAAAATTAGTGAATTGTATTAATTCTACTGGAAACTGCTTAATTTTAGTTATGGCAAGTTTAATTTGTATTACTGTTATGAACTTTATAATGATTGCCATATTAACAGCTACAGGAAAGGGCATTATAGCTTAAGGGAGTCCAGGAAGAAGAGGTGAGAAAATGATAGAAGCTATTAAAAGTTGGATAGTTAATATTAGTACAGTAATAATTTTTATAACTGCTGTAGAGCTAATACTTCCTCAGAATTCAATTAAGAAATATGCCAAATATGTTTTAGGATTATTAGTTGTTTTGACTATGATTAATCCTATGCTAAAGTTTTTTAATAAGGATTATAACTTAAAAGAATATAGCATTAAAACTGAGGATTACTTTCAGTCACAGAAGTATAAAAAGGATTTAGAAAAGTATAAAAAAATCAATAGAGAAAAGACTATAGAGACCTTTAAAGAAAATGTGGCATTGCAGTGTAAGGAAAGGCTAAAAACATATTATAAAGATGAAAATTTTGATGTAGATGTAAAGGTAAATCTAGATCAGGAGCATTCTAAATTAACAATAAATAGCATTGATGTAGGCGTATATGAAGGAAAAGTAAAAAAAATTAAGCCAGTAATTATAAATAGTACAAAAGAAAGTGCAGTAATAAAGGAAAATATCAATAAAGAAAAGGCAAATAGTATAAAAGGTATAGTAGAAAAAGAATTTGGAGTTCAAAGGGAAAAAATAAAAGTTTACAGTTTGGATAATTAGGAGGGAAAAGTATGGATGAATTTTTTCAAAAAGTTAAAGATGCTATAAAGAGCATTTCAGATAAAAAAATAAATAAAAAAGAAGATAATAATAAAAATAAAAACAAAAAAAACAATTTTACAAATATGTTTATCTTAATTTTGGTAGGTGTATTCTTACTTATGAGCGTTGGAGTGTTTTCAAAACACAAGGCAGCACCTACTATGGCTGAATTAAGTACTAATAAAAATAAAGAAAGTAAAGACCCAGATGAAAATCTTAAATTGGATAATAATGAAGAAAATAAAGGTTCTAAAGATGTACAAAAATACGGGGAAGAACTAAATGAAAAGTTGAAAAGAATTTTAGGGTTAATAGATGGTGTTGGACGTATAGAGAGTATGATCTACTTTGAAAGTGGAGAGCAGTATGTTCCTGCTATTAACATAAATAATGCTATTAGTGCTACAGAAGAAACAGACACTAATGGGGGAAAGAGAAAGATAAATCAAAACAATGATGGAAAGACTATAGTAACTTTTAATGAGAAAGATAGTACTAAACCTTTAATTACAGAAACTAAAGCACCTAAAATAACAGGTGTTTGTGTAGTTGCAGAAGGTGCAACAGATAAAGTTACACAGCTTAGAATAGTTCAAGCTGTAGTGAATTTGTTTAATTTACCTGAAAATAAAGTTCAGGTATATCCTATGAAAAAGTAGCATATAAATATTTTAGAAATAACAAATTAGGGGGAATAAAAAATGAATAAGAAGCAATCTGTGATTATAGTATCACTACTACTTTTAATAGCTTTTACAGGCTATCTTGCAATTAAATTAAATAATCCACTTTATGAAGCAAATGCAAATTTAGATGAGCCTTTTAAGGCAACTTCAACAGAACTTAAAAAGAAAGATTTAAAAAATGATGTTAAAGGAGATAATGGTTTCTTCGTAGAACAAAAATTACTTCGTGAAAGAAATAAGACAACTGCTTATCAAAATTTACAAACATTAATTGATAATGAAAATGCACCAAAAGATCAAAAAGAAAAAGCTTCAGAGCAATATAGAACTTTAGCATTAAATTCTCAAAGAGAAGTTGATTTAGAATCAAAATTAAAAGGAAAAGGTTTTGATGATGTAATTTGTTTTATAGATGGAAATAAAGTTAAAGTTTTTGTTAAATCTACTAAAGCTCTTTCAGAAGATCAAGTAAAAGTTATAAAAGACGAAGTTTTAAGCAGTACTCAAATAAAAGATGTAGAAATTACAGTTAAAAAATAAATAATCAATTGAATTGTAAAATATGAGTATTTTTGATATAATGAACATAAAACATAGTTACCTAAGTATATACAAGGAGGTACAACAATGTCAGAAAATCTTTGTAATGATATAGAAAAAGGTATTGTTAAAATATCAGATGAGGTTGTAGCGGTTATTGCTGGGTTAGCAGCCGAAGAGGTAAAAGGCATAGTTGGAATGAGTGCTGGAATCGTTGGCGGATTTACAGAAATCCTAAGTGGAAAAAAGAATTTTTCAAAAGGTGTAAGAGTTAACTTAGGAGAAGAAGAATCAACTATAGATCTATTTGTAGTAGTTGAATATGGCGTAAAAATTCATGAAGTCGCTAAACAAGTTCAAGAAAACGTTAAAGAATCTGTAGAATCTATGACTGGCTTAGTAGTAAGTGCAGTAAATGTATATGTGCAAAATGTTATGCTTCCTAAAAAGGAAGAAGAGAACATAGAAGAGTAATTTATAACACCTTCCTAATTTTATAGGAAGGTGTTATATTTTTTATATACAAATTATTTCAATATAGTATAATATATTATGTTGTGTACTTTTAAAAATATATTTTTGTAGTTAATATACATATATTGTGGTATTATATTAAAGGTATTTAAGATGGCAACATAGGAGGAATATAAATGAATAGAAAAAAATCAAGAGAAATTGCAATGAAGATTTTATATCAAATGAATATAAACAAAGAAGATTATAAATCTGTTAAAGAAAACTTAAATGAAATCATAGATGAACAAGAACTTAAAAACGTTGACTTTGAGTACATAGACACTATAGTAAATGGTGTTACAGAAAAACAAGCAGAATTAGATGCAAAAATAGAAGAAAATTTAAAGAACTGGAAGTTAAATAGAATATCTAAATTAAACTTATGTATATTAAGATTAAGCATATTTGAGATATTATATGTAGAAGATATTCCAAACAAAGTTTCTATAAATGAAGCAGTACAACTTGCAAAAGCTTATTCAGAAGAAAAATCTCATAAATTTGTAAATGGTATTTTAGCTAGATTTTTATAATTTTTGTAAATCTAACACATACTAAAATATATTTTATATGTTGTTAAAGTAATAAGTAATTTAAAGTGTTAAGGGGAGATGAATATGAGTATTATTTTAAAAGGAAAAGAACTAAAAGAATTTTATGCAGAAAAGATAAAAGTATCTGTATGTAAATTTAAAGAAGTTCATAAAATAGATCCTTGTTTAACAGCGGTACTTGTTGGAAATGACGGTGGGTCTCTTTTCTATGTGGATTTTCAAAGAAAAATGTGTGATAAAGTAGGCATTAAATACAATTTAATACATTTAGAAGAAAATACAGAAGACAAAGAAGTAATTAAGACTATAGAAGAGCTTAATAAAGATGAAAATGTTCATGGAATAATACTTCAACTTCCCTTACCTAAACATTTAAATGAAAAAGAAATTATATCTTATATTGATGAAAATAAGGATGTAGATGCTTTAACAGACAAAAATATAGGAAAACTATTTAAGGGTGAACAGTGTTTTCTTCCATGTACTCCTAAAGCGGTTTTAGAGATGATAAAATCTACTAATACAGAGATTCAAGGTAAAAAAGCTGTTATAGTAGGAAGAAGTAATATAGTAGGTAAACCGGTATCTATGCTTCTTTTAGCGGAAAATGCTACAGTTACCATATGCCATTCTAAAACTAAAAATTTAAAAGAAATTACAAGTGAAGCTGATATTTTAGTTTTATGTGTGGGAGTACCTTCTATGATAACAAGTGAGTATGTAAAAGAAGGGGCTATGGTAATAGATGTAGGAACCTCAAGTGTAGATGGTAAGATGACAGGTGATGTGGATTTTGAAGATGTAAAAGAAAAGGCAGCCTATATAACACCAGTACCAGGTGGAGTTGGTTCAGTAACTACTATGATGTTATTAAATAATACTTTAGAAGCAGCAGAAAGAATTAAAAGGTAGAAAATGATTATAAAAGTATTAACTGTTTCTAAATTAAATGGTTACATAAAGAAGTCCTTTGATAATGATGTTATTTTAAATAATGTTTATATCAAAGGAGAAATTTCAAATTTTAAAATTCATAGTAGTGGACATATATATTTTGCTATTAAAGATGCCACATCAAAATTAAACTGCGTAATGTTTAGAGATTATGCAGAAGAACTTAAATTTCTTCCTAAAGAAGGCGACAAGGTTGTAATAAAGGGGAGAATTTCTGTTTATGAAAAAGAAGGTACTTATCAACTTTATGCGAGAGAAATGGAACTTGAAGGTATAGGAGAGTTATACTACGAATTTAATGCCTTAAAAGAAAAGCTAAGAGATAAAGGGATATTTAGTGAAGAACATAAAAAAGAAATTCCTAAATATGCAAAATGCATAGGTGTTGTAACATCGCCAACTAGTGCTGCAGTAAGAGATATTATTAATGTATCTAAAAGGAGAAATCCTAATGTTAAACTTCTAATATATCCTTCTTTAGTTCAAGGAGAGATAGCTTCAAAGAACTTAATAGAGGGAATTAGAACTTTAAATGAAATAGATGAAGTGGATACTATAATAATTGCAAGAGGTGGTGGATCAATAGAAGAACTATGGGCCTTTAACAATGAAGAATTGGCATACGAAATATACAACTCAAAGAAACCAATAATAACAGGTGTAGGTCATGAAACTGACTTTACTATAGTTGATTTTGTATCTGATAGAAGAGCGCCAACCCCATCTGCTGCTGCAGAAATTGCAGTACCTATTTATGAGGATATGAAAGAGAATATTAGAGTTTTACAAACCCTATTAGAAAATAATATAGAAAAGGCTTTAAGAGAAGAAAAAAATAAAATAAATTTGTTGGTTAAGAGTTTAGAAGTAAACAATCCACAAAATTACATAGTACATCAATATGAATATATCGATTCTTTAAAAAATAGACTCCATCATAATATAGAGTTAAAGTTAAATTTTGAAAAGCAAAATGTAGAAAATTTTAATTTACTACTTAAAGCTAACAATCCTTATAATGTAGTTAATAAAGGATATTCTATTATTCAAGATGAAAATGAAAAAATTGTTAGTTCTATAAGACAACTTAAAGAAAAAGAAAATCTGTATATTACACTAAAAGATGGTAAGATCAAGGTTAGAATAGAAGTTTTGGAGGAATAGATATGGCAGGAAAAAAACAATCATATGAGACTATGTTAAAAAAATTGGAAGCCATAGTTGATAAAATGGAAAATGACCAATTGACTTTAGAAGAAAGAATGAAAAATTATGAAGAGGGCATGAAACTTTCTAATAATTTATCGAAGATTTTAAATACTATGGAAGGTAAAATTAGTATTTTACAAGATGGAAAAGAGGAAGAATTTTAAAACTTATATGTTAAAAGAGGTTTAAAAAATGAGTTACAAATTGTTAAAACAAGAGGTTAATGAATATCTCGAAAATTATTTTAGTAATAAAAGCAATTATAATAAATTAATTTATGAAGCAATGGGGTATAGTATAGGTGTAGGTGGTAAGAGAATAAGACCTATATTAATGCTTTTAACCTATAAAATGTATAAAGAAGACTATAAAAATGTATTATCTGTAGCTGGGGCTATAGAAATGATTCATACTTATTCATTAATTCATGACGACCTTCCATGTATGGATAATGATGATTTAAGAAGAGGCATGCCAACAAATCATAAAAAGTTTACAGAAGGAATTGCAGTACTTGCTGGAGATGGATTACTAAATGAAGCATTTTGTGTTATGTTAAATGCAAATATCGAAGATAATCTAAAAGTTAAAGTAATGAAAATTATAGGTAATGCTGCTTCTGTAGAGGGAATGATTGGTGGTCAAATAGTCGATATACTAAGTGAAGGAAAAAGTATAGAAGAAGAAAAGTTATACTATATGCATAGTAAAAAAACTGGAGAACTAATAAAAAGTTCAATTTTAGCTGGTGCTGTACTGGGTGAGGCAGAAGAAAATGAAATTGAAATTCTCCGTAAGTATGGAGAAAAACTAGGATTAGTATTCCAGATAAAAGATGATATATTAGATGTTGAAGGTAATAAAGAAAAATTAGGTAAGAATCCTAAAATGGACGAAAGTAGAAATAAAACTAACTTTATAACATTGTACGGAATTGATAAATGCAAAGCTATGGCTGAAGATATGACGAAAGAGTGTTTTGAGTTATTAGATTCTCTAAAAGGTAATACTCAAGAGTTAAAAGAACTTACAAAATTTCTACTTTTAAGAGATTTTTAAAAAAGTTATAAGAAATTACATATATAATTTATATGCAAACTTTTGAATAAAAATTATTTTTATGATATAATTACGAATGATGTGGTATAGTATTCTAGTCAGGTAACTATTCTTGAAGGCGGGGCTAAAAATCCGTTGAAGGGCACATCGATGAAGTTTCTGGTGCTGGCTTATGACGCCCAGTCATGGGCTTGTGCTGGGAGTAAGAAAGTGGGGCAGCCGCAATGGCATGCGGTACTGACCCTACTTTCGCGGAGACCATAACTTGTGGAATGGGCTAGATACCCATTTTACGATTATGGATTAAACCTACATTGTGGTGATAAGCTATGTGTAGTGTAGCCTGCCTTGAGTGATATAGGTAGAGGCAATGCGCTTAAACCTATGTTGCAAAAGAGGCTAAAAGAATAGCCAACTGTTGAGGAAAGCTCCTAGACTATTTTTCAAAAAAGGTATATTGAGGATTATAGTATGGTCTAAGTGGTAATTCAGTACTACTTATTTTTGGTGACAAGGTAGATAGAAAAGTAAAGGGTAACCGTCAAGATGGCGACATTTTGATATTTCTATGGGAAATCCAACTGAACCTATGCCATAAGGTTTACTCAATATACTACCACTTCATAATTAAAATGCGGGGGTTTTAAATTGCAAAGAAAAAGAAATAAAAAAAAGGGGAAGGTTCTTAGTCATAAAAAATGGATAACTATAATATTTATCTGGACTATTGTGCTTGGTGGAAGTATCTCCCTTTTATCTGATTCGCTACTAAGCAACTCGACATTGTTAGTAGCTTTTATTATATTAATATTTATTATACTAATAGGTATTATGTTTGATGCAATAGGAACAGCTGTAACTTCTGCAAATGAAATGCCATTTCATGCTATGGCAGCTAAAAAGGTACCAGGTGCCGGAATAGCTGTTAAATTAATCAGAAACGCAGATAAAGTTTCAAACTTTTGTAATGATGTTATAGGAGATATATGTGGAATTGTAAGTGGATCCGCTGGTGCTATAATTACACAAAAATTTATTAAATTTAACGCTTTGTCCAAAGATAGTTCAATAATAGCTTTCTTGCCTGCAATAGTAGGGGCATTAATAGCTGCATTTACTATAGGGGGGAAAGCATTGGGTAAAAATTATGCAATTAAAAATTCAAAAGATATAATTTTTAAGGTAGCAAAATTTATCCAAATTTTTAAGAAGGAACGATGAAAATGCGTAGAACATTAGATAATTATTCAAATATAGATGATATAAAAAATATGTCTTTGGAAGAACTAAATTGTTTTTCTAAGGATATAAGAAAATTTTTAATAGATAAAGTTTCAAAAACAGGTGGGCATTTAGCATCTAATTTAGGTGTTGTGGAGCTTACTTTAAGCTTATATAAAATTTTTAACTTTGAACAGGATAAAATAATTTGGGATGTAGGACATCAATCATATGTACATAAAATTCTTACAGGAAGAAAAGAAGAGTTTGAAAATTTAAGAAAATTTGGTGGGATGAGTGGTTTTCCCAAACGCTCAGAAAGTAAATTTGATTATTTTGAAACAGGACATAGCTCTACGTCCATTTCAGCCGGCCTTGGTATAGCTAGAGCAAGGGATTTAAAAAAGGAAAAATATGAAGTTATTTCAGTAATAGGTGATGGTGCTTTAACTGGAGGAATGGCTTTAGAGGCATTAAATGATTTAGGATACAATAAGACTAAAATGATAATAATATTAAACGATAATCAAATGTCTATTTCCCAAAATGTAGGAGGCGTATCCACATATCTAAGTAAACTTAGAACAGCTCCTATGTATAATAGAATCAAAAATGATGTAAACACTACTTTAATGAAAATTCCTTCAGTAGGAAAAGATATGGTTTCTTCAATACAAAGAATTAAAGATAGTGTGAAACAATTAGTAGTTCCAGGTATGTTTTTTGAAGAAATAGGGTTAAAATATTTTGGGCCTATAGATGGACATAATATTAAAGATCTAACGGATGTATTAGGAAAAGCTAGACAAATAGATGGACCTGTAATTATACATGTTATGACTAAAAAAGGAAAAGGATATACTTTTGCAGAACAAATGCCAGATAAATTTCATGGAGTAGGACCTTTTGATCCTAAGACCGGAAAAACACTTAAAGGTGGAGGAATTTCTTATTCTAAATCTTTTGGTAATGCAATGGTAGAATTGGGACAGAAACATAGAAATTTAGTCGCAATTACTGCAGCTATGCCTGATGGAACAGGACTAACAGACTTTTCTAAAAAATATGAAAGCAGATTCTTCGATGTAGGTATTGCAGAACAACATGCAGTAACTTTAGCTGCAGGTATGGCATCACAAGGATTAAAACCGGTTTTTGCTGTTTATTCAACTTTCCTTCAGAGAGGATATGACCAAATATTACATGATGTCTGTCTACAAAAGTTACCAGTGATATTTGCTATAGATAGGGCAGGAATCGTGGGAAAAGATGGAGAAACCCATCAGGGTGTATTTGATGTATCATATTTAACAACTATACCAAATATGACAGTATTATGTCCAAAATGTGTGGATGAGCTAAAATATTTACTAAAATGGGCTATAGAATATGATAAACCAGTAGCCATAAGATATCCTAGAGGTGGAGATAATCCAAATGTGAAGTTTTCCCCACTAAAAGATATAAAATTAGGTACTTGGGAAAGAATATGTGGTTACGGGAAAATAAAAATTATAGCTTCAGGTAAGATGGTTCAACATGCTATGGTAGTAAAAGAATTATTAGAATTACAAAGTATAAAAAGTGAAGTTATTAATGCGACGTTTATAAAACCAATTGACCAAAAATTATTATTAGACATAAGAAAAGATTCAGAGCTTATAGTTACAATAGAGGACAACATGTTAAGGGGTGGTTTAGGACAGGAAATCTTAACCTTCTTAAATAAAAATGCCTATAAGGGAAAAATTCTAAATTTAGGATATGATGATGAATTTATACCTCATGGTTCAGTGGAGTATTTATATGAAACTTATGGTTTAAGTCCTAAAAAAATAGTTAGTTCAATTTTAAAAACATACAATACAAAATAGATATATACGATAAAATAGGTGGGCACAATGGAAGAGTTAAGAGAACGATTAGATATTTTACTTATAAAAAGAGAGATTTTTAGTTCTAGGGAAAGAGCTAGAGAAAATATTATTAATGGTAAAATTTTCGTGGACGGAAAAGTTGTGACTAAATGTGGAAAGAAAATTTTACACGATAGTAATATTGAATTTAAAGGTGAACCGCTAAAATATGTTAGTAGAGGTGGTTTAAAGTTAGAAAAAGCTTTATTAAAGTTTAATATAAATTTACAAGATAAAGTATGTATTGATATTGGAGCATCTACAGGTGGATTTACACATTGTATGCTTTTAAATGGAGCTAAACAAGTTTTTGCAGTAGATGTTGGTAGAGATCAATTACATGAAAGTTTAAGAAATCATGAGAAGGTAATTTCATATGAGGAAACCAATGTAAGAGCTTTAAATAAAAATCATTTTGGAACCTTAGCTGACTTTGCCTCCATTGATGTTTCATTTATTTCTCTTGAAAAAATTATGGAAAATGTTTTAGGGTTGTTACATGAAAAAGGAGAAATAATGGCACTTATAAAACCACAATTTGAGGCAGGGCATAAGTACTTAAATAAAAAAGGTGTAGTTAAAGACAAAATGGTACACAAAGAAGTTATACTTAGACTATACGAAACTTTTAATAGCCTTAATATGAAAATTTTAAATTTTAGCTATTCTCCAGTTAAAGGTCCTAATGGAAATATAGAATATTTAATTCATTTAACCAAGGACTGTACAAAAGAAAACAATATTTTTTCTACAGATATACATAATGTTATAAGTGAAGCTTTTAACTGCTTATAGTGGGAGGCGGCTATGAATAGAATAGGAATAAATATTAATAGAACAAAAGAAAGAAACAAAGAAATAGTTGATTTTGTAAAATGTACAATATTAAATAATCTAAACGATGCAGAAGTTATAGTATTAGACGAAGTAGAAGCTAATAAAGAATTACTTTCTAGTCTGGATATGGTTATAAGTTTAGGTGGAGATGGAACAATATTAAGTACATCTAGGCTTTTAGAAGAAGTTCCAGTACCAATTTTTGGGGTGAATATTGGGAATTTAGGTTTTTTAACTAGTTCAGATTTAATGGGGTTTGAAGAAGAGCTTATTAACATTATAAATGGGAAATATACTGTAGAAGATAGAATGTTATTAAATTGCAATGTTTATGGAAAAACTGAATCAAATTATAAGGCATTAAATGATTTAGTAATTTGTAAAGGTACATTAGCTAGAATAGTTAAATTTGATATTTACATAGATGGAGAATTATTTACATCTTTTAAGGCCGATGGAGTAATAGTATCTACACCAACAGGATCAACAGCATATTCATTATCTGCAGGTGGTCCAATATTATATCCAACCTTAGAAGCGATATCTATAACTCCTATTTGTCCTCATCTTTTAGGTATGAGAACTTTAGTTGTAAAAAGTGATTGTAAAATTAAAATAGAATACACTTTAAATACGGATAAAGTATTTTTAACTGTAGATGGACAATGGTCAAGAGAAATGGAAGATAAAGAATTTGTAACTATAGAAGCTGCTAAGGAAACTTGTAGACTTATAACCACTGAAAATTATAGTTATTTTAAGGTATTACGTAATAAGTTGTTAATTACTCAATAGTTTATTATGAAAATCAAATTATATGGACAAGTATTTTAAAAATGTAAAAAAATTTTAAAAGAAGGTGGAGCTATGAAAAGTAAACGTCATTCATTAATTTTAGAAATTGTTAATTCTATGGATATTGAAACACAGGAGGAATTAGCTGGAGAGTTAGACAAAAAAGGTATATGTGTAAAACAATCTACATTATCTAGAGACATTAAAGAACTTAGACTAACTAAAGTATTATCTAAAAACAAAAGATATAAATATGCATCAATAGTTAGAAAAGATAATTTAGAATCCGAAAGACTTATGGCTATTCTAGAAAACACTGTGTTAAATATAGAAAAAGTAGATAAGTTTATAATTATAAAGACACTTTCCGGTTCTGCACCAGGAGCAGCTGAAGCCATTGATATTTTAGAATTTGATGATATAGCTGGTACTATAGCTGGAGATAATACTATATTCATATTAGTAAGAACAGAAGAAAAGGCAGAAGAAATGCTACATGAACTTTTAAAATTTATAAATAAATAAATTTTTAATATGATTTAAATGATGAAATGGGGGAATAAAATGCTCCTAGAGTTAAATGTTAAAGATTTTGCTTTAATAGAAAAACTTAGCATAAAATTTCATGAAGGTTTCAATGTATTATTAGGAGAAACTGGTTCAGGTAAAAGTATTATAATTGATGCTATTAATTTTCTTTTAGGAGGAAAATTTAATAAAAATTTTATCAGAACTGGAGAAGGTAAAGCTTTTGTTGAAGGAATCTTTACTATAGAAAATATAGAAACTAAAAAGATTTTAGATGACTTAGGAATCGAGTATGAAGATGTTTTAATAATTAGCAGAGAAACTTATAAATATGGTAAATCTATTGCTAAAATAAATGGAAAATCTGTCATTTTAGGTTCTTTAAAAGAAATAAGTAAAACTTTAATAGATATACATGGACAACATGAAAATCAAAATCTTTTAAATAATAGTGTTCATATACAATATATTGATTATTTTGCTAAAGAAGCTATTTATGAGGTATTAAAAGAGTACAGAATAAAATATTACAAATTAAAAGAAATTGAAAAAAATATGCAATACCTAGAAGAAAAAAAACAGGATGACTTTAGAAAAGCCGAATTTTTAAAATATCAATTAGAAGATATAGAAAAGGCTAATCTAAAAGCACAAGAAGAGGAAGAGTTATTAGAAAGATTTAAACTTTTGAATAACGCGGAACAAATAGAAAATGGATTAAGTAATTGCTATAACATCTTATATAATAGTAATGATGGATATAATTCTGTATATGATAGCTTAAATTTAGTAATTAAAACTTTAAGTAACTTGGAAGAACATAATAAAGACATAAAAAGAATAAAGGATTCCTTTGAAGAATTTTATTATATAATAGAACAAAATGTTCATGATTTAGTAAACATAAAAGATAATATAAGTTATGATAAAGAAGAACTGGATTTCATTAATGAAAGAATTTATTTCTTAGATAACTTAAAGAAAAAATACGGAGAAAGTATTGAAGAAATCTTAAATTATAAAAAACAAATAGAAAAAGAATATTTTGATATACAAAATAGAGAAATTTCTATAGATAAATTAGTTAAAGAAAAGGAACATATAGAAGAAGAATTAAAACTTCTATCAAATAGATTGCATGATATAAGATTAAATATTTCTAAAACATTAGAAAGTGAAATTGAAAAAGAATTTACTTATCTTGGACTAGAGAAAGTTAAATTTAAAGTAGATATAAAATGTTTAGATCAATTTAATGAAAATGGTATAGATAAAGTTAAGTTTCTAGTTTCTACCAATCCTGGAGAACCTTTAAAATCAATGGAGGAAATAGTATCAGGTGGAGAACTTTCCAGAATAATGTTATCTTTAAAAAGTGTCTTTATTAATAAAGATAATGTAGATAGTGTTATATTTGATGAAATAGATAATGGAATTAGTGGAAGAATAGCTCAAAGAGTAGGACACAAGATGTTTTTAATATCTAATAAAAAACAGGTTTTTTGTATAACTCATCTTCCACAAATAGCTGCTATGGCGGATTATTGCTATGTTGTATGGAAAGAAGTAATAAATGATAAAACTTATAGTAATATTAAGCTAGCAGAAGAAAAAGAAAAGGTTGAATTCATAGCAAAAATGCTTGGAGGATTGGAAACTACAGAGTTATCTTTAGAACATGCAGAAGAACTTTTAAATATAGCAAAAGAAAGTAAAAAGAAATTAGTTTCCTAAAATTTAAAAAAAATAAAATATTTATGTTAAAAAAACATCCTTATGGTTAAAATAACTTAGTAAAGTTATAATCATAGGATGTTTTTTTATATTTTTACTTTACATGAAGATAAACTATAGCATAATGAAATTATTAATCGGGAAATTTAAAAGTGAACAAAGAAACAAACTTATTATTATAGATGAAGTTATTTAGGTCTTAGTTAAAATTTTTTATATGTAAATAAAATTTCGTGAAAGAATTAAAACTTTATTATGCAAGAAGTAAATAATTACTTGAAAATAACAAGAGACGAATGGAGGTATGAGAAAATTGGATAATAAAAGTAAAAGAATAAGAGTACTTAAATCTTTAGTATTAAGTATTACATTTGTTTTTACTATGTGTTCATGGAATAAGGCATATAGAGATGATAAAATACCTCAAAGTGATTCTGTAAAGGCAGATGTTGTTAGAAAGGAAAAGAAAGTATATGTTGGTGGGGAACCATTGGGAATAAAGGTTAATACTAAAGGATTATTAGTTATTGGAGTGGCTGACATAGAAACAGAGGAAGGACTAAAAGCTTCTCCTGCTATTAAGGCAGGTATACAAATAGGAGATAACATTTTAAAAGTCCAAAATAATGAAGTAAAATGTAGCGAAGAAATGTCTAAAGTAATAAATAATAACAAAGGAAATAAAATAATTATAGAATTTCAACACAAAGGAAAAAATTACAAAAAAGTTTTAACTCCTGTTAAGAGTAAACTGGACGATAAATATAAAGTAGGAATGTGGGTAAGAGACAGCAGTTCTGGTATAGGTACATTAACATTCTATGATGATGAAACTCACAGATATGGAGCTTTAGGACATGGAATTAGCGATGGAGATACAGGAACTATGATTAACGTAGGTGATGGTAAAATTATGCCCTCCGAAATTATAGCAGTTAAAAAAAGTGTAGAAGGAACTCCAGGTGAACTTAGAGGAATATTTAGTAATGGTAAAGAACCCTTAGGAAATGTAAAAACAAATAATATATGTGGCATATTTGGAGAATACTCTGGAAAAGTTAATTTAAAGAAAAAATTTAAAGAACCAATGCCTATAGCCTATCAAAATGAAATAAAAGAGGGAAAAGCATATATTTATACTACTATTAACGGAAATGCTCCGAAATTATATGAAATAGAAATAGAAAAAACTATACATCAAGAGGAACCCAACTCAAAAAGTATGTTGATTAAAGTAACAGATAAGAGATTATTAGAACAAACAGGTGGAATAGTTCAAGGAATGAGTGGAAGTCCAATTATACAAAATGATAAACTAATAGGTGCTGTAACCCATGTTTTAGTCAATAAACCAAATAAAGGATATGGTATTTATATAGAGTGGATGATGAAAGAGTGCGAATTTTTGCAAAACTACTAGAAAAAAATACTAAAACATAGTAGAATAGAATTAGCATTAAAAGATAGCAAATGCTATCTTTTTTCTTCTGTAAAATAAAAAAAAGATTTTCAAGTGAATTAGAAGGAATTTCCATGCACTTGTCGAATAAATAAATTGTAAACAAATGGAATTTAAAAAGTTAAAGGGGAGTTTAAAATGGAAGATTCAAAAATTAGTGTAATTATTGCAGATGACAATAAGGAATTTTGCAATATTTTAAATGATTATCTTTTAAGTCAAAGGGATATTGTTGTAACAGGTATAGCTAAGGATGGAGTTGAAGCTTTACAGTTAATACAAGAACAAAAACCAGATTTAGTAGTTCTTGATATAATAATGCCACACTTAGATGGACTAGGGGTTTTAGAAAGACTTAATGCTATGGATTTAAATCCAATGCCTAGAGTAATAGTATTATCAGCGGTTGGACAAGATAGGATTACTCAAAGAGCTATAACATTAGGGGCCGATTATTACGTTGTAAAACCATTTGATATGGACGTGTTTACGAAAAGAATAAGACAAATGTTTAATAATACAATAAGCAGTGATGAAATTAAAAAGACAGTGTCTATGGAAATGCCAGTAACTATGACAGTAAAAAATGAAAACAATCAACAAGGAGGACCATTCGATCTAGAAGCAGAAATTACTAATATAATACATGAAATTGGAGTTCCAGCACATATTAAAGGATATATGTATTTAAGAGAAGCTATTAGTATGGTGGTAGAAAACGTTGAACTTTTATCTGCAGTTACTAAAGAACTATATCCTTCTATTGCTAAAAAATATAATACAACAGCTAGTAGAGTAGAAAGAGCTATAAGACATGCTATAGAAGTTGCTTGGGGTAGAGGACAAGTAGAAACTATTAATAAGCTATTTGGCTATACTATCCACAATGATAAAGGCAAACCAACTAATAGTGAATTTATAGCAATGGTAGCAGACAAGCTTAGACTTAAAAATAGAGTAGGCTAAGGTCGTGATATCAATGGGAAAGAGATATGTCGCTTTTTATTTAAAATGATAAATTGTAAAAATATACGTATAAATAAAAATAAAACTTAGGATAGACTTTCTTTGTTTATAAAAAAACAAAGGAGGTCTATTTTTTTGTGTATAAAATTAACTATTTAATTGATGAATTTATGATTTTTTGTGAATCTAAAAATTTGTCCAAAAAAACAATGATGAGTTATGAGCAAAGTTTAAAACTTTTTGCAAAATATTTATTAGAAGAAAAAGATATTATTAATGCTACAGATGTTACAGAGAAAATTATAAGAGAATATATAAATAATACTAAAGATAGAGGGAAATATACATTTTTAATAGATGAGAAAAAACAAGGTGTAAATAACGTGCACAAAAGAGCAGATTATAAAAAACAAATTTCTCTAACAACTATAAATAATTATATAAGAAATATTAAAGTATTCTTTAATTTTTGTTATAATCAAGGATTTCTTAAAAAAGATATAGTTAAGAATATTAGACAACTAAAAAATGAAAGAAAACCTAAAGACTATATAAACGATGAGCAATTTATAGAATTATTAAGACATATGGATACAACAAAATTTCATGAATATAGAGATTATATTATTATTCAAATCTTATTAGATACTGGCATGAGAATAGGAGAATGTTTAGCTATAGAAGTTAAAGATGTTGATATGAATTACAGAAGTATTCTATTACCAGCAGAAAATACAAAAGGAAAAAGAGATAGATATGTTTACTTTAGTCAAATAATGCATAGACAACTTAGAAGATGGTTGCAATATAAAGACAGATATATTACATCAGAATACTTATTTTGTACTACAAAAGGAAATATAGTACAAGTTAGAAGCTTTGAACGAAAATTAAATGATTATGGTAAAAGAATAGGATTAAAAGTAAACCCACATCAGTTAAGAAATAATTTTGCAAAAAGATTTCTTATGGAGGGAGGAAATATATTTACTTTATCTAAAATTCTTGGACATTCATCTGTAACTGTTACAGAACAAGCATATTTAGACTTAACAGATGCAGATATAAGAAAAAATTATCAGAAATTTAGTCCATTAATGAATATAAGAAAATAAGAATTTGTATTAATTAGGTTAAATTAGACGTGGCTTGTTTTCTACTGTATAGCACATTAGAAAGCGTTAAGAGGGTTACACGTTAGATTATATAAAGGAAAAAGGAAGAACGCACTACAATACATTCTTCCTTAGCAACTTAAATTACAAACTATAACAATTAAATAAGAGTTAATCAAACAATTATAAGAATTATAGTCTAATAAGAGTTATGGTCAAACAATTATAAGAATTATTAAATAAGAGTTATAATCAAACAATTAAATAAGAGTTATAGTCTTTATATATATGATATTACAAGATGTAAAAAAATGCAAGTATAAAGGCTTTATTTCCTATACTCAAAATTAGGAAACGGACGCCGAAACCGTAACGAGGTATAATAGAGCCGATGCAAAAAATCTATTTGGACAAGTAATATTTCTGTTATTGTATTATTTGCCCGTAAAACGGATGTATCTAACCGTTAAACAAATTAGATAGGTAGGTCAACTGGATAGCAATATCGACTATATATGTAGCCTATAAGGGTATATTAGGGCAGTTGTTAATATATTAAAGCATATATAACAATAACAGTATTAAAAGAGACTTCAGAAACTCAAAAACTGTAATTCCTTAGAAAGAATTTTTTTATTATGTTCTTTCTAAGGACAAACTATGTAAATTGCTTAGAAATCTAAAAACTGTAACTTAAAACATTGTAAAAGTCAAGAAAAATAAACAAGTTTAAATAGAGAGTGTTTAAATTGCTTAGAAAGTTGTTAGATGAGTAAATGTAGTAAATACCACCTAGAAATGAATGAGAGTGTATTTTAGTGACGTAGTTAAGCCATTTATAAAGGTTGAACAATATGAACAAACCTTAGATACATAGAATATGTGTATGCAATTGATAAACAATTTTAAAATCGGTTTAACCGAGTTGCAAAGAGGAGTAGGAAATGTAAATCCTATGAAAATGGCTAGATGTATAATGGAATTAGAAAGAATTTATGGGATAAGACAAGGTAGTGCTAATGAAAAAGGAATTAATCAATATATTGGTCAGTCAGATAATCTTACTCACCAAAAAACACAAGTAGATTTAGCTAAACAATTAGCTATGAGTAAACAACAGTTATCTGATTATAAAAAATTAAATGAATTAATCCCAGAGTTACAATCATTGGTTGAAACAGGAGATTTAAAATCTACTACTGCATATAAAATATGGGCTAAATGTCCGAATTACCTCAAGAAAATCAAACAAGCAAATTGTGGGTTTGATAACTCAAAAAGATATAGCAAAAAAGGATCCTAAGTTTAACTTAGAACACTCTTTTAACATCCTAAGTCATGACTTTAGAAAATAATAAATTTGATATTAAATTATCTATATTATTAAAAATTTCTGATGAATTAAATGTAGATATAAAAGAGTTGTATGAAATAAAATAAAGATTCGAAGGGCGAAAAAAATCTCCATTCGAAACTTCGATACTCCTTTTTTAAAGGATGTTGGACGGTCAAAACTTCGACACTCCTTTGAAACATAGCCAAAAGCAATTTTGCGTTGGGATGTGTTAAATTAGCACATCTAATATAACTCAATAGCAATTTACGATTAAGTTTCACAACTCAATTTTGAGCCACCAATGTTCTAATTTTTAAAAGTTTTATCTATTTCTATAATTTATACATGACACACGCTAGAAAGCAATAAGAGTGCTTTTAGGTCACCAATTTAAGCCATTTATAGATAGTAGCCATAAGTGGCTTGTATTAATTTTAGAAGTCTATAGTACCAGTGAGGTAGTGGAGCTTGGAAATAATTTCGTATCTCCAAAGGAAAGCATGAAAAGTGCAAGAAAACGTTAAATGTGAAGTTTTATTCAAATCGCTGTAACCCTCATGAATAAAGGGCTTAGACATGGTTTGAAATATGATTTTACCGTTTCCTAATATGTAATACATATAAAGAAAGAAAATATATGAGAAACAAATAATTTTACTAGACGCATAGAAAAACTCTGTAACCATTGATATTACTAGGTTTACAAAGGTTTTATCAATCCTAAGAAATTTTTTGAAGTGGTCAAACCTGTTGATATGACTAGGGTTATAGGCAATTTATGAAAATACGCACTATGAGAAAGAAAATGTTTGAAACGTAAAACTATTCAAACCTAGCCTATACCAACGGTTACAAAGGTTTTAGATTGAATTTGAAAACTGCATAAAACTCTGTAACCTATTGATATCACTAGAGTTACAAGGATTTTTCACTTTTTACCTTATGGAAACCAACTATACTCACAAAGAATGTTTAAAATAGACTATATAGAAAAACAGAGCAAATAGAAGATAAAAATTTAAATGTGAAAAATGTTCGAAACGTAAAATGTAATGTAACTATTGCTATTACTAGCGTACAAGGATATCGATATCAACTTGTAATTATTTACAATTAAATTTTAATTGCACGTGAAGGGTAAATATGGCTAAATATAACCAATGACTATTAAAAGTAGTAGGCTAATCACTTTTTAGTATATGGAAGGTAAGTTTGCTAGAGCCGATTTTTAAAAACAAAAAAATAATATGAAAATATAAAAAATAGCCAAATGTAACGGAATAGAAGAATTGCTACGTTGCCCATAAATAAAAGGTTTGGACGTAGTTTTCAATCCAATTTTCCCATTTACTAATATGTAATACAGAAATAACATTTTTTAAAATTTTAAATTATACAGATAAGATAAAAAAGGACAAAAACGCTAAATGTCCGAAACGTAAAAACTCTGTAACCCGTTGATATCGCTAACTTTAGACTACGTTTTATAAAATTTTTACCAATCTCTTATATGTAGTACAAGAGTAACATTTTTTTATAAAGTATATTTTTAGTTTAATCTAACTTGATTAAATTATAAAGTGTACTTTTATGTATACTTCCATGAATTTTTATTTTTGTTTATTTTATTCATCAAAATATTCTCTAATTTTAAAAGAATATTTGAGTTGTTAATATTTAAAAGGTGTGTAGTTAATTTGCTACACATCTATATTATTTTAAAATTTTTTTATGTGAATTTAGTTTAAATATAAATTTAAAATATAGATATATCAACATTTATAGATAGGAGGAATAAAAATGTATGTTAAATTAAACAAAGAGCAAGTTAAAGAAATTAAGATATTAATTAAAACTACTAATATTAAACAACAGGATATTGCACAATTATATAATGTTAGTAGAACTTTAATAAGCTTAATAAAAAATAATAAAATTTATGCAGATATAAATTAACCTATAAGGGTTATTTAAATATATAATTGAAGAAAGGATTTGATTAAATGAAACCAATACAAGTAATAAGAAATTATAGTGATGCTAATGTATTATTGGAAAAAGGACATAAAATTATTAAAATAGATAGAGATAGAAGAAATAGGAACTTTCTAATATTTTTATTTGTTAATAATGAAAAATTACAAGAAGATTTAAAAGCAATAACTATTTAAAGTTTTATGTGTGATGAAAGGATTTGATGATAATGAGAAAGTATGTACAAGATATAATAGGACAAGCATATAAGGAATGGAAAAAAGGAGATAATATATTAATTAATTGTGGTACAGGACAGGGAAAAACTTATTTTGTAAAAAATATATTAAAGGATTATTGTAAACAAAATAATTTGAAAATTTTATATTTATGCAATAGAACAAATTTAAAGAAACAAGTAAAAAATGATATAGAACAAGATAATACAATTACAGTATTAACTTATCAAAAAATCGAACGAACTGTTTTGGAAAGAATTAATCTTGATAATTTTGATTATATAATATGTGATGAAGCACATTACTTCTTTACAGATGCAAGTTTTAATAGAACTACAGATTTATCGTTTGAATGGATAGTAAGTAATAATGCTTGTAAAATATTAATGACTGCTACTGCATGGAGCTTAAAGAAGTATTTTAAAGAGTATAACATAAGTCTTAATTATACATATGAATTAGAAACAGATTATTCTTATATTAAAAAAATAATATGCTTTAAGAAATCTGAAACTATCGAAGGTATTATAGAAAATATACCACAAGATGAAAAAATATTATTCTTTAGTGGTTGCAAAAGAGGATTAGAAATAAGTAAAAAATATAAAGGTGCATTTATATGTAGCCAATGGAATGATAAATATAAAAAATATATGGATGAAGAAGAATTGAAAAATATAACTCAAAATAGTAGTTTTAACAATCATTTATTATGTACAACTACTGCATTAGATAATGGAGTAAATATAATAGATAAAGACGTTAAACATATAATCTTAGATGTAGTTGATAGAGATACATTTATACAATGCTTAGGTAGAAAAAGAATTATAGAAAATGAAAAGATTACTTTATATTTTGCAGATGTAAGCAATAAAAGAATTAATGGATTTAGAACTAAAATAGTTAATTCTTTAAATGAAGCAGATAGTCTAATTAAACATGGAGATATAAAATATACGGATTTTAATTATAAGAGAGTTACAGATAAAAGAATTATTGATGATATAGTGATAGATGGTAAAATACATAAACAAGTAAATAAATGTATGTATGCAAAATTTAAAAATGATTTAGTATTATATAGTGCTTTAAGTGATAAAAAATTAAATAGTATAAATAAAGGTAGAGTATTCCAAAGTATTATTGCTAATCAATTAAAAGTTAATTTGTGTGATATTGAAGAATTAGAAATAATTAAAGAAATATTATCTTTGGAAGAAACTTTAGGTAATATTGTAGGTAAAAAACTATTTAAAGAAGAAAAAAAGCAATTGATTGAATTTATAGGACTTAAAGATGCTAGAGGTAGATTACAAAAGAGTATAGGGCAATTAAATGAATATTTAATAGAAAATAAATTAAATTATGTAATTAATGAAGGTAAAAGAAAATCTTATAGAGATATAGATGGAAAAGTTAAAAAAGAAAAATCACATTGGATAATTGAGAAAATAGGTTAAAATTTTAAATTAGGGGTACTTTTCAAACCTACTATTATATATAAAAACAATTATTAAAATATATAATATAATAACTTTGAAAAGTACCCTTAACTATAAATGTAGACAAAAATGTGGAGTATCCTATATTATAGTAAACTCCATAAAAATGTCTACAAAATTTTATTATAACATACAATTACAGATAAATCAATAAAAATAAACGGAACGAAAGCGTGAAGTGGTTTTCTTCACGATTGAGTAACAAACACTTTTCGACCATAGGGAGAAAGTGTGCGTTAGTTAGACAGATTATTAAATGTAATTAATTAACTCTTATTTATTCTTCCCTTTTCTATTATTAATAGTAAAAGTAGAATGGCTTAAATAAAGGGTTAGAGTGCTATGAAAATGCGATTAGAAAATATTGTAGATTTATGAGTCGCATCGCATTATTAGATGGCTCTAAGTGGCATTATACCGTAGCCAAAAGTGGTAATATTGTATGTATTTTATCTACATACATATACATAAAATAACATTAAAATAATTAAAAATAAAAGGCTTTATAGTTTAAAACTTCATGCCCATAATTGGGTAAAGGGTTAGATTATAAAAACTTTAGGAGGTATTTATGGAAAATAATCAAACAAAAACATTTACAGAAGAAGAAGTTAATAAAATAATACAAAGTGAAAATGATAAGATTAGAACAGAGTATTCTAATAAGATTAAAACTATTGAAGAAGAATTAAATAAGTATAAGCCAAAGGAAAAATCAGAAAATGAAATTGAATTAGAAAATAAAATTAAACAACTAGAACAGAAGGAAAAAGAGTTAGCAGCAAAAGAAAATCAATTTAAAATTAATAATATCTTAGAAACTAACGGTCTACCTACACAACTTGGTAAATATTTAAATGCTACAGGGGTACAGGATTTAGAAAGTTATGTTGGAGAAGTAAAAGAAATTATAAATAAACAAATAATTAATAGTTCTTTTAAACCTTCTAATCATGGTGGAAATAAAGGTATAACTAAAGAAGAATTTAAAAATATGAGTTATGAGCAACAGCTAAATTTATATAACAGTAATAAAGAATTATATAATCAATTAAGCCAATAGGAAAGCATTTACTTTTAATAGTAGGTGCTTTTTTTATACATAAAATTAAAATTTAAAGGAGATGTTTTTATGAGTAATAACGTTATAGTACCAGAAATTTTTAAGAACATAGTGGGAGCAAAATTTAAAGAAAAGGTTAAATTATTAAATCTTGCAGTAGATTTAGGACAAATTCCAGAGTTTAGTGAAGTAGGAGATACAATTCATTTTCCAAAGTTTAAAGCTTTAGACACTTCAAAAATGAAAGAAATGAAAAAAGGTGATATTTTAGATGTTACAGAATTAGAACAAGAAGATAGCACAGCAGTAATTAAACAAGTTGGATTTGCAAGTAGAGTATTTGATATTGTTGATTTAACTGCATTTGGTAACCATGTGCAAGAAAATGCTAGACAACACGCTACTATATTTGCTAGAAAATTAGATGATGATATTGCAAAAGAAGCACAAGCAACACCTTTAAAAGTTGCAACAGGTAATGCAGATACATTAACTATAGCAGAATTAAGCCAAGGAATGACTTTATTCGGAGATGAAATAGATACAGAGGAATTTAATGGAATAGTTATTAATAGTAGATTAGTTGGTAGTATGTATGCTATGCCAGAGTTTGTTAATACAGGTTTAACTTATACTAAAGAAGGTAATGGTATAGTTAAAAATGGTTGTATAGGACTATGGAGGGGTATTCCTGTATATGTAGCAGACCATGGCACTTATGATACCACTAAGAAAGAATGTATTACTTACATAATTAAAAATGGTGCATTAGGCTATAAAATGAAAAGAGATTTAAACATCGAATTAGATAGACAAGCAAAGTCTAAGGCAACAGATGTTGTAACAGATATGATCTATGCAACTAAACTATTAAAAGATGATGGATTAGTTGTTATAAGAAAAACTATAGCATAGACTTTAAAGGTAAATTGGACTAGGGAGAATTTTCTCTTTAGTCCTTTTTAAAAAAGTAAAAAGTTAATAGTAAAGGAGAAATTAATAATGGATAAAATAGCAGAATTATTAAAAAGTATTAGTAATAATTGTAAGAAGTTAGATAAAGACTGTAATAATATTTTAGAAAATAATAATAGAGTTTTATCTAATAATAAAAAAATAGAAGGTGATAAGTAATGCTAAGTATAGAAAAAATGAGAAATATAAGAAATCTGTATCATATAAATCAATCAGATTTAGGAAAAGAAATGGGTATTTCAAAAAATAGAATAAGTCAAGTTGAAAATCATGCAGTAGGATTAACAAGAGAGTTTCATGATCGCTATATGAGTGCTATATATACTATAGTACAAAAAGATAAAAATAAATTAACAGATGATATGCTAGAAATGGCAGAAGCGATAGAAGAATTAAAGGAGGTAAAGTAATATGGATAGTAATACAAGTTTAATATTATTAGTTTTAATTGTTGCAGTTGCAGAAATAACAAAAAAATATATAGATAAAAAATATAAATAAGAAAGGTAGGTGTAGTAAGAGTTTAAGTTTAATTTAAATAATGTATAAGTAGTACAAATATATAAATTAAAGGAGTGTTAGATTAAAAAATAAGTTAAGTTAAATGTTAAGTTAAAGGTTTGTTTAAACTTATATGTTTGATGTTAGGTCAATAGAAAAAAACATCTTACATATATATATGGAAAATTTACAAATAAAAATAAATGAAAATAAGGATATATCATGGGTTAGAACAGAAAATATGAAGAAAGTAGATTATTTATGTTTAAGTGATGATATAGATAGTTTATTTAGTTGTATTATATTACGGGATTTATTCCCTAATTTAAGTATAGGAGCGTTTTATAATTTTAGTGAATTATATTCTAAGGAAAATGCTAAATTTGATAAATATGTTATAGGAGTAGACATGGATATAATTAAAGGTCATGCTTTTGGTAACCATGTAACCAAAATAAGTAAAAAAGATACATATAATACTAAGTGCTTTAATTTAAATAATATTTATAACATTAGCAGAGAAAATTATTATCAGAAATATTGTGGTAGTACATTATTAACTATCATTAGTTTATATAATGTAGATATAAATAATTTAAATGACGAAGCCAAAATTGGATTACTTGCAATAGATAGTACATATATGGGTTATTACTTTAATAACGGTTATTATTGTAAAAAATACTTAAAGGAATTAGAATTAGATTGTTTAATAGACATATTAGAAAAGTATCCTAAATACAAGTTTCAGGAAACTATTAGAAAGTATAATTTAACAGAAAAAATATACATAAATAAAGAAGGTAAACTAACAACAAAAATAGATTTAATTGGTCTATCAGAGTTGTTTGGTTTACCTTTTATTATGCCTAAAGCTAAATTTAATAAATGTTGTAGTTATAACAGTAAAGTTAAAAATATTAATTATAATATTACTAAAAATGATTTAAAAGAAGATATATTCAGTTTTGTTTTAAGCAGAAAGAATTTAATTAAATATAGTGTTAAGGGTATCCGATTTTAAGGATACCTTTTTATTTATTAGAAAGGAAGTGGTTAAGTGGGTATTACAACTAATATAAAAAAACATTTAGGCTCTAACGCAAATAAGATTAGTTATTTTGTTAAGTGGTATGTAGATTCAAATAAATCTAAGGAATCATATGATAAGGATTGTAAATATAATACGGTGGTGGAATATGAACACGCTATGAAAGAATGGCTTATAAGAGAAGATGTGCAAGATGCTATTAAAAGTTATATGCAAAGTCAAGCAAATATAAAAATGATCCAAATGTTTGAAAGTATGTATAAAAAAGCAATTAATAAAGGTGATGTAAAATGTGCAGAGTGGTGTCAGAAATTTTATAAATCAGATTTCTTTAAAAATGATGAGAATGAAATAGATAATTATTTAGATGGAATTGATATACCAGAGTTAGGTGATAACAATGGCTAATATTAAAAAAGAAAATGCTAGGAAACTCCAATATTTATTTAAAGATGGAAATGAGAAAGATTTTATAAAAGCATTTATAAAAATAGTTAATAAAGATACTAAAACAGTACCATTTGTATTAACTGCAGAACAACAACAATTTGTAGAAGGATTAGAAAAGTTTAATATAGTGCTTAAAAGTAGACAACTAGGTTTAAGTGTTATAACTGTTGCTTTAAGTATAAGGCAATGTATTGTATATCCTAATAGTTGTTGTTTATTGGTATCACACGATCAAAAATCATGTAATGCAATATTTGATAAATTAAAACAACAATTTAATAGTTTGCCACAATGGTTAAAACCTAAGCAGATAGCAAATAACAGGCAAGAAATTAAACTTGTTAATGGTAGTAAGATAACTTGTACTTGTGCAGGTAATAAAGACGTTGGACGGGGAGATACATTACATATAGTCCATTTATCAGAGTTTGCATTTTGGAAATTACAAAATAAACAATTAAACAGTATAACACAAGCATTAGCACCATCTGGAAAGCTAATAATAGAAAGTACAGCAAATGGACTTAACTATTTCCACGATTTATATTTTAAAGCAAAAAATAATGAGAATAGTTATAAATCATTTTTCTTTAATTGGATTAATGGATCATCTTTATTTAAAAAGGACTATGAGAATAGTATAAAAATATATAAGGCTAGGAATAATGGTAAAATACTTTCTCAACTTGAATTAGATGAAGAAGAACAAGAATTATTTAAATTAGGTGCAACAATAGAACAACTTATGTGGCGTAGGTTAAAAGTTGCTAGTACAGGATTAGATGCTTTCCACCAAGAATATCCAAGTACAGATTTAGAAGCGTTTATAAGCACAGGTGCATCTGTATTTAATAATAAGAAAATTACAGATACAGAAAAAGCAATTATTAATAATAAAAATAAAGAATTAGATATTAAGAATATAGTTGGTTTACCTAATTTATTAAAGGTATATAGAAATAGTATTAAAATATGGCAAATTCCTAAAGTTGGAGAACGTTATTACATAGGAGCAGATTTAAGTGAAGGTGTAGGCAAAGACTATAGTGTAATACAAGTTTTAGATAAAGATAATGAACAAGTTTTAGAATTTAGAAATAATAATATAAAACCATATAAAATGGCAGAAATTATTAATGTATTAGGTAGATATTATAATAACGGATTGCTAACGATAGAGAAAGCAAGTGGTGGACATTCTGTAATAGAACGTCTACGCTATGAATTTAAATACATGAATATGACTAAATATAAAACCTATGACCAGTTTAACAGAACTATATGGAACGTTGGATTTGATACTAATAGTAAAAGTAAGAGTATTATAATTAATAATTTCGTAGAGTTGTTTGAAAAAGGTCAACTATTAATTAATAGTAGAACGCTATTGCAAGAGATGAAAGTTTTTGAAATTAATGATAATGGTAGTATGGGTGCTATTAGTGGTAGCCATGATGATACAGTAATGGCTATGGCTCTTGCAATAGTTAGTCGCTTAAATAAATTTTATTATCAGATGTAAATTACCACATTCGTCATATTCGCCATATGTGGAGAAACCCAATTGGAAGGGTATAGCCAAAAGTGGCAACGCCCCAATTTAGGGCGACCTTGGTAAAAATTCGGATTTTCAGATTCCGAAACTCTATTTTTATAGAGAAATATGTATTTATATATTATATGTCTGTTACACAGATTATGTGTATCAGTTTTTAACTGACTAATTTAAACTTAGTCAGTTATATATATAAATTAGTTAATTATTACTTAAAATATAGATAATCTTTATATAAAAATAAGCCTACTAAAAATAAGTAGACTTATGCTAAGTTGCTATAAGTGAACTTCATAAGCTACGCTTACTACGTTGCACTTCTAGCGTATGCTATAGAATTTTAAATGTTGCTATATTTTACAAAATATTAACTATTGTTTTATAGATTATTTATTATAGGAGGTTTTTATGCAAAATTTAGAACAATATATACAAGATAAATATGAAGGAAATTATAATTGGTTTACAAAAGAAATAAAAGAAAGTTATCACTTAAGGAGAATTGCAGATGTAATTAATAACAAGCAATATTTAAGTGGTAGCCATAAGATTTTACAAAGAAAAGATTTTAAATGGAAAAAAGAGCAGTATATAACTAAGAAATTGATATTACAACAAGCAAAAACAATATTAAATTTTCATTCTACATATTTGCTAGGAAAGGATATATCTTTAATAGGTAGCGAAAAAAAGGTACAAGAATATGAAAAGATATATAGAAAAGGTAATTTTCACAATACAGATTTTAATATACTTATTAATTGCTTAAAGTATGCAGATGTATATGAATATGTATATATACAAAATGGAGTTATTAAAAGTAAGTTAATTAGTCCAGAAGATGGATACCCAATATATTCTGAAGATACAGGGGAGTATATAGGATTTATAGAACATTGGACTAATGCACTAAATAATATAAGTTATTATTATATCTATTATCCAAACAAAGTACAATATTGGAATAATGAAGGTGGAGAATTACATTTAGAAAATGAAAATAACAATGTAAGTGGTTTACCTATACACTATTCCAATTGTGAGAGTGAATATAATCATTTTGGTACAAGCATACTACAAGATATTAAACCATGCTTGGATGAAATGGAAGATATATTAAGTAAAATGGGAGATAGTATATATACTTTAAGTTTAAGTCCTATTGGTGTAAGCGTCGGACAAACTATAGAAGGTACAATAGATTCAGATGCAGTAGGTTATAGTATTAACCTAGATACAGGAGATTTTAATTTTAAAAATGCACAATTAGATTATAATTCAATTAAATTATACATAGATAAGATACAACAACAATTAAACTTTATAGCACATATGCCAAGTATAGCAACAGGTAACGCTAACGTTGCGAACGTGAGCGAAGTATCATTAAAATTGTTATATCAATTAGCAGATGTATTAGCGATGATTAATGAGAAATGGATCAGAAAAGGAATTCAAAATAGATTTAGAATTATAGATAAGTTATTAGAATTAAATGGAATTAGATTTAAAGATAATGAGTATATAGACGTAGAATTTAATTATAGTAGACCTGTTAATCAATCTGAATTAATAGATAACTTAACAAAACAAAGAAGTGTAGGAGCAATTAGCGTAGAAAGTATTATAGAAAAAAGTGATATAACAAAAGATAAAATACAAGAGTTGCAAAGATTACAGAGAGAAGGGAATATAGACGATACAAAGTGTGATGAGTAGATATATTAGTGGTGTCATAACTTAGTGTCATAAGTATAGATATTCTCCAATCTTGGGGAATGTAAATTGCTTGTAAGTATAGAGTATATGCAAGTTATAACGGTGTCATAAGTGGTGTCATAAGTATAGGTTAATAGTTAGGGGAACAGTTGTTCTATAATAGGACAGTTATGTTCCCACTATTAAGCAATATATCTTAATTTAAATTACAAATATACACTTATTTCCAAGGTAATTAATGTAAAATACAATTATATCCAACTTATTTTATTAATTATTAGTATAGTTTGATTAAAAATAATTTAAAAATATAGTTATCACCTATTAAATGGAATAAAAAGTTAAAAGGTGGTTATACGAACTATATACATAATATAAAATATAATCATTCGTATTCAAATTGAATCATAGTCTAAATAATGTCGTTAAATAATGATTTCGCGTCATTATATAAATATATAAAAACTAGTACAATGTAGATATATCAATAGGTTTAGGGTTTTAAGAGGTTATGAATGATGTCATTATTTAATTTAATAGAAAAATGAGTATAATTCGGTTAATAAAATGTAAATAAAAATGTTAATTATTAATATATCATTCATAATATTAGAAATAAATGGAATGAAATTAGAATGGAAAATTATACAACTGTAGTTACTTCAATATCGACCTTACAATATCTATTTTAAGAGGTTAAAATATTGAAGGTAGTGTAATTGGTATACATGAATATTTAAGAGTCTTAGAATTGATTTTGGAACGTTTTAGATATATACAGAGTGATAGTACACTATAAATTGGAAATAGATACGAAAATAAGAATTATTTATAGAATTAGAATTTAAATTTGATTTCGACATGGATAGTCATTACCCCTTTTACAGAAAAGATGTGGTAACTAATATAAAATATTCCCACAGTAAAATTTTATCGCTATCTATGTAGATAAAATAATCGGACGGCTCCATTTGGTTCTCGTTATCACTAACCACCATTTGGTTGTCGCTATCATTTTGAGTGATAGCAATAATATAAGTTAAAATTATTAAATTAAAAGAGGTGAATTTATAAGAAAGTATGAGGTAAAAAATTATGGAAAGTGAAATTTTAATAAATCTGTTTAAGTTTTCTCCAGTTGTTGGAGCTTTCTTTGTATTTTGGTTTTATCAAAGAAAAGATTTTAAAGAATTTGTATCAGAAGTTCAACAAGATAATAAGAAAAGAGAACAACTCCTGAATGAAACTATACAGAGAAATCAGGATATTATAAGTAATCTATCATTAAATAATAATAGATTAGAGAAGATTGAAAAAGATATAGAAGATATAAAAGAAAATATATAAGAGTATAAATATTTACATTTTTCAAACTTTGTATTAATATTTAATTTGTACATATATTTTTGCAAAAGGGGATAGGTGAGAAATGAAAAAGAAAATAATTATAGGGGTATTGGTTATTATTATAATAGCAATTATAGGATTTATGATAAGTATGAAAGATTATTTTGCACTAACTGAATATACAGATTATATAGTAGAAGCAAATGATGAAATTATAAATAAAAATTATGATGAAGCTTTAAAATATGCTAATAAAGCTCAAAAATTAAGAGATTGTCAAGAAGTTGCAGATTTAAAAAAATCAATTGATAATGCTAAACATTATGATTATAATAACTTTATAGATGAAATGAATAAAAAAAATTATAGTTTAGCAAAAGTTTATTTTGATAAACTTGAAAATAAAACGGAAAAAGAAAAAGCAATAAAACTTGTTAATGATACTGTAAATAATAGTTATAAAGAAATAGATAAATTAATTAAAGAAAATAAAATAAAACAGGCAAAAGAATTAATTTCAAATACATTATCTTTTAATTATGATGATACAAGATTATTAAATTTGCAAAAACAATGTATTAAATTAGAAAATAAAAATTATGTTGAGAATGTAAAAGAAAAAAATGTGGTAGAACAAAATAATTACAAACCACAACTTATTACCAATTCGGATAATTTAAAGATATGGAAAGTTTATTTGTTAGCTGGAAAGAGTTATATTTTTAAGATTAATGTAAGTAATGGAGAAGATAGTAATGTTATAGTACATTTAGGCGAAAAATTATTAATTAATGAAATAGGAAAAGGAAATTTTGCTGGAGAAGTATCTGTACTAGAAGATGGCTGGTATAGATTAAAAATTGAAACTAATATGGGATATAGTTGGAAATTTGAATAAAAATATATTAAGAACACTTTAGGGTGTTCTTTTTTTATACAATTTAAAGGAGGTTTAAAGCATGAAAGTATTAGAAAGGTTAAAAATAGAATTAAATAATAAAGATTATTTTGAAGATGATACATATAAAATGTATTTATCAGAAAATGAATTAAAATTTGATGATGAGTATAAAAAAGAAACTATGCAAAGAAATTTATTACTTGCAATAGTAGATATATTAGAATCAGTTGCGAATGATGTGGACTTGATGAGAAAAGTTACAGATGAAACTATAGGATTATCTACAGGAGAAGCGTATAAAATATTAAGACAAAGAATAAATGATATTAAACAAAGAATTGCAAGTTTACCTTTAACAGAAGAATCTTACTCAAATGCAAGTATGCTATTTTCAAAAGGTAGAAGGTGATAATATGAATACATTACTTAATCATTTTAACAATATGCTTAAAAGACAAGGTAAAGAGTGTATAGTTAATCAGAGCAAAAAAATTAAAGTTATATTTAGGGAAATTAAGGATTTAAAAGGTAACCAAGATATAAAATATGTGTTAGCTGCTAATACAGAGCAAATAGAACAAGGATATTTATTAGAATTTGATAAAAAGTTATATATGGTTATGCAAGTAGATAAATCTTTTAATAATATTTATACAAGATTTATAATACAAGACTTTACACATACAATAAAAATTAATAAAATAGAAGTACCTGTATTTTTTAAAGATATTGTATTAAAAATGAATGAAACAATGGTACAATATGATAATACAAAATTAATAATGTATAGTCCTTTTATCAAGGATAGTCTTGTAAATTGTAGATTTGTATTAAATGGTCAAGCATGGATAGTTAAATCTGAAAATAAGGCTTATAGTAAAAATATAACTATATATAATGTAGAAAGAGATTTAAATGTAGATCAAGATAAGGAAAAGAATTTTGATAATACTATAGAATTTAAAGGATTAGATAATACAATTAATACACCAATAGAACCATCTAAACCAGATATTACACCAACAGAGCCAACAGATACATATGAGGTTAAGTTATCTGAAAGTATTAAAACTAATATGCTAGAAGGCGATAATCAAGTAATAACATATGAAGTATTAAAAAATGATATGTTTTCTGGAGATGCTTTAGCGTGTAAAGTAACTACTATTGATAATAATGTTGTTAATGTTAAAATTAAATATCAAAAGATATATATTGATGCTATTAAAGAAGGTAATGCAACTATAACCATTACATATTATAATTATATTAAAACTTATAATATTGAAGTTAAAGCAAAAGAGGTTCAGAAAACAGTAATTATAGGTGATGATAAATTAAAACTTCAAAGATATACAGAATTTAAACTAGATAAGGAAATAAAAGATATATCATGGAAAGTTGATAATTGTAGTGTAACTATTAAAAAATCAGATAATCAAAGTTGTATTTTATATTGTAAGAATAGAAGTCTAATAGGACAAACTATTAAATTACAAGTAGTTAAAGAAGAAACTATTTTAGTTGAAAAAGAAATAAAAATAGTCGGAGCTTTGTAATCTAGGTAAATATTTTTTATTAAAGTTTTCAGAAAACTATTGATTTTATTTTAATATGGGTATATTATGAGTGTATGAATAAAATGCATGAAATCTTATAAACAAAGAAAAATTTAATGAAGTTTTATTATATATAAATTACGTAAAGCATTGATATTACTACGTTCTATACTATCCACAATGATAAAGGCAAACCAACTAATAGTGAATTTATAGCAATGGTAGCAGACAAGCTTAGACTTAAAAATAGAGTAGGCTAAGGTCGTGATATCAAGAAAGTGGACACAAATAATAGCAATAAATTTTTAAAAATACATATAGTTTTTAGAAAAATATTGCAACAAATTAAAAAAATCACTACATGAATACACTTTTTATTTATTATTTTTAATTAAGTAAAATAAGGAGTGTATTTTTTATGTTTAAAATTTATAGTATAAAATTATAAAAATTATATTGTTAAAGTCAAAGTTAAATATAGGAAAAAATATATATTGTAATAAAGTTTATTTTTATAAATTTGAAATTTATTTGTAATATTTTTGTAGCACTTTTGTAACGATACTTATTTAAAAAATAGTGTATATTTATAGAGCAAATAAAAAATTTACTCAGAATATACCGGAGGGTCTCGTATGAAAAAGAAAGCTTTAACAATACTTTTAGCAAGTATGATGGTAGCATCTACAATAATATCTTTAACTGGATGTGCTAAAGTAAGTGTATCTAAAAATGAAAAGGCTAATGTACAGCAAAAGAAACAAGTAGAACCAAAGAAACAAGATAACATTAAAGAATCATTAGGAAATAAAAATAAAATTGCTAAACCAAGTTATACTTCATTAAATTATAGTAATTTGATAGATAAAAAGACTCAAAATGAAGCAAAACAAGTATTAGAGAAGAATAAAATCAATGTAAAATATATAAATAACTATTTTGAATTAATAAATGATTATAATAAATTATATAAAAATGATTTAGTTAATAAGTCCGGTTTCAGTACAACTAATAAGTCACAGGTATCATATGATATAGGAGCTTTCACAGATAAATGGACAAAGTCTCATAAATACATAGACATTAATTGTAGATTATCAGCTTTTAGTTTATTTAGAGATTTTGTGAAATCTGCTGATACAAAGTTTAATGGAGATATATCTAATTTAGGTATGGATCTTGCCATGATAGATGAAAATCCAATTGCTAAGAAGAGTAATTTTACTAAATCAAACGTTGAGACATTTAAGAAAATATTTTCAACTATTAAAGTTGAGAAATTTGGAAATGATGATCAAATGGTGAAATTAATAAGTGATACATGGAAAAAAAGAGGAATTAAATTTAGTGAAAATAAAGATGTAACTTTAATTAATGGATTTATTAAAGATCAGGATCTTAAGGATACATATGTTGGACATGCTGGTATTTCAGTTAAAAATGGAGATGAAATATTATTTATAGAAAAGTATAGCCCCGCTATGCCATTCCAAGTAACTAAATTTAAAAATAAAAAGGATTTAAGAAGTTATATGTTTGATAGATTAATAACTACAGAAGGTAATATGCCTCTTCCAGCTCCAATTATAATGGAAAATGATAAATTAATGAAATAAATAATATAATGATAAAAATACCGTATTATTCAAAATTGAATATACGGTATTTTTTCTTCTAGAACATAATTAAAGAGTTTTTAAATGCTTATTAGATGACAAAACTAAAGTTAAAATTATATTTATATTATGATTTAACATATATAGATATAATAAGAGCATTATAATTCCACATAATATATCAGTAATAACTATTATCTTTTTTCGATCTAATCTATCTACTAATATACCGGCAATTGGACCTAGTATGATTCGAGGAATTATAGAAAGAACTAATGTAATTGCAAATGTTAGAGCTGTACCTGTTATCTTCAAAATATATAATGCTAATATAAAATTATATATTTGAGTTCCAAAGGAAGATATAGCTCGTCCTAATATATAACAATTAATATTATTAATGAATTTATTATTGTATTTAGTCATAATATCACCTTGAAAAATCTAATTTTTAAAATTAACATATTTTTTTATTTATATAAACTACATAGATAGTTACCATTAATATTTATATTGATATAGTTGATTTTCATAATCCATATAAATATTGGTTTAGAAAATGTTTTATTTCTTTTATTAGAGCGTAAATGCTTAAAAGTAAAGAAAATATTATATAATATTCCTATATAATGACAAATATTGTTTTAAATTTTACTTTATCTTTATCTTAAAGTCAATATTAAAATATAACCTATTTTAACTAATAAAAAATTTCATAGCTATAAATTGAATTGATATATAATAAATTGTAAGATTGAGTGAAAGATTAATTAAAATAAAAAATAATTCAGATGAAATTGTTAATAAAAAAATGTTTTGTATTAGAGAATGTACTTTTTATAGTATAGTGTAAAAAAATACCGAATATAATTAATTTAATGAAAATCTTTTACTTTATGATGATTAATGATATAATTTATTTTACAGAAAATGAAAGATTCTGAAATCTTAAAGAGGTGTAATAGAAAATGTTTTTAAAGAAAAAAGTTGAAAATGAAGCTGATGGTGAATTAGTAAAAACAAAAGACAATGGTAAAGAAATAACTCTTAAAACAGGAGATATAGAATATATTACATCTATTGAATCAGAAAAAGATGTAGAGAAGCTTTGGTTTATTAAATGTAATGATGAATTTTTTAAAGAAATAGATAATAATAAAATAATATTTACTAAAAATAAAGAAGAGGCTTTAGAACTTAAAAATCATGAAATTGATTATATGATTAAATATGTTAGTTTAACAGCAGGAAAAGAATGTTCTAAGGAATTAATATAATTATTAAATGAACATAATAAATTGGAGATGATAATATGGAACTTTATGAAAATACCATAGAAAAAAAAGAAATCTTTAATGGAAGAATAATAGATGTTTCCATTCACACTGTAGAGTTACCTAATGGTAAAACCTCTACAAGAGAAATTGTAACTCATCCAGGTGCAGTAGCAATACTTGCTTTTAATGATGAAAATAAAGTTTTAATGGTAAAGCAATTTAGAAAACCATTTGATGAGGTACTTTTGGAAATTCCAGCTGGAAAATTAGAGGTAAATGAAGATATTAAAGAATGTGCTCAAAGAGAGTTAGAAGAGGAAACTGGATTTATAGGAGGAAATATAGAATATTTAGGTAAGATTTATAGTTCTCCTGGTTTTTGTAATGAAGTACTCCATATTTTTAAGGCAACTAATTTAATTAAAGGAAATATTGGTGGAGATGAAGATGAATTTATAGAAAATGAAGCTTATTCTCTAGAGGAAATAAAAGAAATGATTAAAAAAGGTACTATAAAGGATGGTAAAACTGTAGCATCTTTAATGTATTTGTAAACTAATTTTTTAGAATATAATTTCCCCCTTCATCATAAATATTAAAATAGAATTAAGATTTAGGGGGGAATTAAATAAATGGTTGGAATAAATAGAGATGTGAAAGTGAATTCTAATGACCTACTATTTCATGTACAAAAGAATTTTGTATTATATATTTTATGCTTTATTTGTGTATGCGTAGGAGTAATTATAGGAATTTACAATGTTAAGTATATGTCTGCTGCAGATAAAGGCACCATGATACAATGGATAGAGGGTTCAATAAACCTATATAATTCATCAAATATATCTAAAGTAGCAGTGTTTTTTACTAGTATGAAGAATTATCTTCCTATTATTTTGTTAATTTGGTTTTTGGGATTAACAATTATAGGAATACCTTTAGTGTTAATTCTAGATGTTTTAAAAGGATATGCATTAGGATTTACTTTTTCTTTTATAATAAATAGTTTTGGAACTAAAGGTTTATGGGTAGGAATGGGAGCTGTATTATTGCAAAACCTTATATTTTTACCATGTATAATAATAATTTCTGTATACTCTATGGAGTTCTCTATAAATATTATAAGAAATAAATCACAAGAAGGTGTATTTTATAGTATTTTTTCTTCTATGTTATCCTATTCTTTAAAATTTTTTGTGGTTTTCTTGTTTATGTGTATAGGATTTTTTATAGAAGCATTTATTTGTCCTTACATATTAAATCTTTTAAACAGTGCAGTGAGGGTTATTGGCATATGATAGATAAAAGAGATTTGAAATTATTTATTATCAGATTTATCGAATCTTTTGCAATTTTATACATTTTTGGAGTTTTAATTCCTAACTTTCTGAATTTTTATTGGGCAAAGTTTGCAAGAATTAAAAATTTAGCAGGAAATACGGTTTTAGTGTATAATAATATTAGTATAAAAGAAAAGTTTATCAATAATTTTTATATTATTTTTCATATGTTTTTTATAAATATTTAATTTGGGAAGGGAGTAAACAAATGAAAAGAAAGGTTATTCTAATTGTTTTAGATAGTGTTGGTATAGGTGAATTACCTGATGCTAACTTATATGGAGATAAGGGAAGCAATACTGTAGGCAATATATCAAAGTTTGTTAATGGTCTTTCACTACCTAATATGGAACGTTTAGGGTTTGGAAATATAGATCATATGCAAGGCATAAAAGCTTTTGCAAATCCTGTAGGTAATTTTGGAAGATGTATGGAAGCATCTAAGGGAAAAGATACGGTAACAGGACATTGGGAAATTGCTGGAGTTGTTTTAGAATCACCATTAAAAACTTATCCAGATGGGTTCTCAGAAGATATTATAAAGGAATTTGAAGAAAAAATAGGAGCTAAAGTTTTAGGAAATAAAGTAGCTTCAGGTACTGAAATAATAAAAGAATTAGGGGAAGAACATGTTAAAACAGGTAACCCTATAGTTTATACATCAGCAGATAGTGTATTCCAAATAGCAGGACATGAAGAAGCACTAGGTCTTGATAGACTGTATGAAATGTGTGAAATTGCTAGAAAGATGCTAGTTGGAGATAGAATGGTAGGAAGAGTTATAGCAAGACCATTTGTAGGAAAAAATGCTGAAGATTTTGTAAGAACAGCAAATAGACATGACTATGCATTAGATCCATTTTCAAAAACTATGCTTGATTATGTAAAAGAAGATAACAAAAGTGTTATGGCAGTAGGTAAAATAGAAGATATCTACAACAAAAAGGGTGTAACAGATGCTGTTCATACTAAGAGCAACATGGATGGTGTAGATAGAACTTTAGAATACATGAGAACAGATAAAGAAGGATTAATCTTTACAAACCTAGTTGATTTTGATATGAAATTTGGACATAGAAATAATCCGGAAGGATATGCAAATTCTTTAGTGGAATTTGATAATCGTCTTCCAGAAATTATTGATACTATGAATGATGAGGATGTTCTTATTATTACTGCAGATCATGGATGTGATCCAACAACAGAAAGTACAGATCACTCAAGAGAATATACTCCATTATTAGTTTATGGAAAAAACCTTAAATCAAATGTTAATCTAGGAACAAGAACAAGTTTTACTGATATAGGAAAAACTGTTTTAGAACTTTTAGATGTGAAAAATGAATTAGCTGGTAATAGTTTCACAAAAGAAATTTTAAAATAGTATTTTAAAACCTTTTGAACAAACTTAAGATAAAACCGAAGATAAGACTTAAAATAAATTTTGAGGTGAAAAAATATGAGAATGTATGACATAATCGTAAAAAAGAGAAATGGAATGGAATTAAGTACTGAAGAAATTAATTTCTTTGTTGAAAATTATACAAATGGGACAATTCCAGATTATCAAGCTTCAGCATTGTTAATGGCTATTTTCATAAATAAAATGACAAAAAGAGAAACAGCTGATTTAACTATGGCTATGGCACAATCAGGAGATATGCTTGATTTATCTAGAATAGAAGGTATTAAAGTAGATAAGCATAGTACTGGTGGTGTTGGTGATACAACAACTCTAATTTTAGCACCAATGGTCGCTGCATTAGGAATTCCAGTTGCAAAGATGTCTGGAAGAGGACTTGGTCATACAGGTGGTACTATAGATAAACTTGAAAGTATTGAAGGATTTAATATAGCTATTGAAGAAGAAAAGTTTATCGAAAATGTAAATAGAATTAAAATTGCATTAGCAGGACAAACAGGAGATTTAGCACCTGCTGATAAAAAAATATATGCATTAAGAGATGTTACAGGTACTGTTGATAATATGTCATTAATAGCATCTAGTATTATGGGTAAAAAAATTGCATCAGGAGCAGATGCTATTGTACTTGATGTAAAGGTTGGAGAAGGAGCGTTTATGAAAACTCCTGAAGATGCTAGAAAGTTAGCAGAAGAAATGGTTTCTATAGGGAAGAGTGTAGATAGAAAAACTGTTGCTGTAATTTCTGACATGGATCAACCACTAGGATTAGCAGTAGGTAATGCATTAGAAGTTAAAGAGGCTATTGATACTTTAAAAGGAAAAGGACCTGAAGATTTATTTGAATTATGTCTTGCATTAGGAAGCTACATGGTTGTTTTAGGTGGAGGAGCTAAGGATGAACAAGAAGCACGTGAAAAACTTCTTGCTGTTATAGAAAACGGAAAAGCTTTAGAGAAATTTAAAGAATTTATTGTAGCACAAGGTGGAAAAGGAGAAATCGTAGATAATCCAGAACTTCTTCCAAAGGCTAAATATGTATATGAAGTAAAAAGCAATAAAGATGGTTATGTAACAAAGATTCATAGTGAACAAATAGGAGTTGCAGCTATGAACTTAGGAGCAGGAAGACTTACTAAAGAAAGTGAAATAGACTTAAGTGTAGGTATAGTCCTAAACAAAAAAAGAGGAGACCAAGTTAAGTCTGGAGAAGTTATTGCATACGTTCATTCTAATGATGAATCTAAAATTAAAAATGCAGAGGAAGAAATCTATAAGGCTTATGTAATAGAAGATGAGTATAATGAAAATATTCCTCTAGTATATGAAGTAATAAAATAGTTTAATATATTAAAAGGTATAGTCAAGAAGGCTATACCTTTTTTGCTAAAAACTTCTTATAGAGAATATTAGGGTATTTGTGATAATATTAAGGACTTTTGGTAAAAATAAAAACGTAAATTAAAGTTGGGAGGATTGCATATGAAAAAGAGAAGTTTATTAGTAATTATGCTATCAATATTTTTTACCTTTTCTATTTTTACTAAATCAATATTAGCACTAAATGCTGAAAAAATTAAAAAGGAACCTGTAAAAGAAAATAAAGGACTTGACGTAGAAGCAAGATCTGCATTACTTATTGAGCCTAGCACTGGAAAAATTCTATTTGAAAAAAATAAAGATGAACAGTATGCTCCCGCTTCAGTTACAAAAGTAATGACTATGCTTTTAACTATGGAAGCTGTGGATAGTGGCAAAATTAAATTAAAGGATAAAGTTACTGTCAGCGAAAATGCAAAAAAAATGGGTGGAAGCACAATGCTATTGGATACTGGAGAGGTTAGAACCGTAGAGGAATTACTTAAGGGCGTTGGTATAGCATCAGGTAATGATGCAGCAGTTGCCTTAGGTGAATATCTAGCAGGTAGTGAAGATGCTTTTGTACAAAAAATGAACAAAAGAGCTAATGAATTAGGTATGAAAAATACTACTTTTAAAAATTGTACTGGACTACCAATAGAAGGTCATAAGTCTACTGCAAATGACATATCTAAAATGTCTATGGAACTTTTAAAGCATCCACAAATTTTAAAATACACAGGTACTTATATGGAAACTATTTCAGAAGGCAGAAAATCACCAATTGAACTTGTAAATCATAATAAATTGGTAAGATTTTTTAAGGGTTGTGATGGTTTAAAAACTGGTTTTACTAATGAAGCTAAATACTGTATATCAGCTACAGCAACTAAAAACCATGTAAGAATGTTATGTGTAATTATGGGTGCACCTACATATAAAATAAGAAATAGAGATGCATCAGCTTTAATGAATTACGGATTTTCTAAATTTGAATATAAAAACGTAATTAAAAAAGATAGCGAAATAGAAAAAGTAGTGTTTAATAAAAAAGGTGACAAATATTTAATAGCTAAAGCTAAGGATGAATTTTCAATTGCATTAGAAAGAGGAAAAGACAATAAAATAGAAAAGAAAACAATTCTAAACAAGAAAAAACAATATAAAAAAGGTGAAGAAATCGGACGTTGTGATATCCTTTTAAATGGCAAAGTCTGTGGAAGTGTTAAAGTATATTCCGATAGAGATATAAGAGTAGGTAATTTCTTAAATGAATTAAAAGATAACCTAATCAAAATGTTTGATAATGCAGTATAAGGGTATCCGAAAAATAGGTTGTTCTAATTGAAAAGAACAGCCTATTTTTATGTTTAAAAAAGCTAAGTTGATATATGCAAAATCTTTAGACTATATTAAAATTAAGAAAAAATATGGTATAATAAATCTTAGTCTTTATATTAAATTTTTGGAGAGATGTGCATGTCTATTAGCATAAAAATAGAGAATTTTGAAGGTCCATTTGATTTATTATTACATCTTATAAAAAAAAATGAAATGGAAATTTACGATATAAAAATTTCAGAAATAACTAATCAATATATAGAGTATTTAAATACTATGCAAGAAATGGATTTGGAAGTTACTTCTGAATTTATTGTACTAGCCTCTACACTATTAGAGATAAAATCTAAGGAATTATTACCAAACACTTCTATAAAAGAAAAAGATGATGAAGAACAAGAAGTTTCTAAGGAAGAATTAATAGAAAAGCTGGTTCAGTATAGAAGATTTAAAGAAGCTGCTACTTTCTTAAGAAGGAGAGAAATCGAAGAAGGGGTTATGTATAGTAAGAGACCAGAGATTATAGAGGATAAAAAGAAACCTTTAGATTTAAATGAACTTTTAAAGAATACTTCTTTACTTGATTTATATAACTTATTTAATAAGGTTTTAACTAATTACTATAATAAACAGAACACTAATGGAAAGATACCAAAACAAATTAGTATAGATAAGTTTAAAATAGAAGATAAAATGGATAGTTTAACTAAATATTTTAAATATAAACCAAAGAGTACATTTTCAGAGGTTATATTCAACTGTGAAAGTAAAATTGAAGTTATTGTAACTTTCCTAGCTATGTTAGAACTGATTAAATTAAAAAAGGTTAAGATTGTACAAGAAGAGAATTTTAATGAAATATATATGGAGGGAGTTTAAACCTTGAGTATACATAAGGAACAATTAGAATTTGAGGAAGTTAGTAATAAGAAAAGATATTTTTCAATAATTGAGTCTTTATTGTTTGTTAGTGGAGATCCTTTAAGTATAAATTCAATTGCATATGCCTTAGAATGTAGTAAAGAATTTGCAATTGAATTAATGGACCTATTTATAACTCAATATAATGATGAAGAAAGAGGAATCAAAGTTATAAAGTTAGAGGATACCTATCAATTTGTAACTAAAATTGAGAATAGTGATTATGTACAAAGGTTATTAAAAACTAATTCAAGACAATCATTATCACAAGCTGCTTTAGAGGTTTTGGCTATTATTGCATATAAACAACCAATAACTAGAGTTGAAATAGAAGAAATAAGAGGGGTAAAAAGTGATAGGGCTATATATACCCTAGTAGAAAAACGACTTATAAAGGAAAATGGTAGAAAAGATATACCTGGTAGACCTATTCTTTATAGTACTACTAGAGAATTCTTAAAGTATTTCCAATTAGAAGATTTAAAGGAACTTCCTAATCTAAAAGATTTTACTTTTGAACTAAGTGAATAGAGAAAAAACAAACCCAATATAGTTCCTAAAAGGGATAATATATTGGGTTTTTAACATTAAGTTATTCTTCACCTTCATAGTCATAACAAGAGTTATTTTCGTGTTTACATGTCTCTTTATCTTTTCTGTCCTTATTTTTTTTGTCTTTATCTTTAGAGTTTTTATCACATTTAGGACACATATTTTTTATTATGTCTAAAATTTGAGGAACAGAGTCAATTATTCTATCAGCTGTATTTTCAGAGTTTAAAGGTAACATTCTAAAAGTTTCACCTTTTAAAATTAAAAAAGCTACTGGTTTTACAGATACTCCAGCACCAGATCCTCCTCCAAATGGATAAGAAGAATCATCGGTGTGATTTTGAGAATTATTTGAGAATTCGGAGCCTCCAGAGGCGAAACCTAAGGAAACCTTTGATATAGGAATAATTGTGCTTCCATCATCAGTATTAAATGGGGTACCTACGATAGTATCTACATCTACTAATTCTTTTAAACTTTGCATAGTGTTTTTTAGTAGATTATCTATAGGATGAGAGTTATTATTCATTATTTTTCCTCCTCTTTTGTTTTTTTCTTTATAATTGTGAATTTAATAAGTATATATATTATTTTTACTAAATTTAAATAAATTATACTTTCTATTACAAGATTTAGTTTTTTTTCATTAAAATAAGGTTTTACGTTTATATCACATTCTTTAAATTTAAAATACTGAGTTAAATAATTTAATAAAGTATCTATACCTACCCAAAATAATCCATAAGATATTCCAGTTTCACATGCATCGCCAAAACCATAGTCTATATTTGCTTTTAGTTTAGCTTTAAGTTTCTTTTTAAATATATAATTAAATTCTTTGGAACCGTTCCTAAATATTCTCTTTAATAATTTTTTAAAAGAAAAGTCGTTTAATTCTTTGGATTTTTCTTTGTTTTTATCATGTTTTTTTTTATTAAGCTGAAAGTTAAATAAATATATGTAGAAGTTGAAATTTTTTTCTATAAACTTTACATATATTTTTAAAGGTATTGGGAAAAATAAAAGCACAATAAATATTAAAGTTATTCCTAAAACAATTGTATACCTCATGCTTTCCTCCATAATTATCTTAACTTTTAAATATTATACCCATAATTGTGAAATTTATAATTAAAAATGGAAAGGATGAATAATTATATGAAAAAATCGCATTTACAAAAGAGCTTAATTATGTTTTTTACTTTAATATGTATTTTTTCTTATAACGTAAAAGATGTTTTAGCTTTAAATAAAGCACCTTACATAAATGCTAGGAGTGCTATTGCAATAGATAGGGATACTGGTGTTGTGTTATATGAAAGAAATGCTTATGAAGTTATACCAATGGCTAGTACAACTAAAATAATGACTTCCATAGTAGCCTTAAAACATGGAAGCTTAGATGAAAAGTTTACTATATCTAAGAGAGCGGCTACTGTGAGAGGATCTAGAGTAAAATATAGAAGTGGAGAAGAAATTACTCTTAGAGAATTATTATATGGTTTAATGTTTAAGTCAGGAAATGATGCAGCCATAGCAATTGCAGAGGGTATTGGCGGTTCTGTTGAAGAATTTGCAAAGTTAATGAACGAAGAGGCAGCAAGAATAGGAGTAACTAATTCTCATTTTGAAACCCCTCATGGATTGGATAAGGAGCATCATTATACAAATGCATATGATTTAGCTTTAATTACAGCAGAGGCTAAGAAAAGTAAAGTATTTAGTGAAATTTGCAGTAGTAAGGAAATAAAAAAAGAAAAACATAAATTTACAAGAGATTATAATAACATTAATAAATTATTATACAGCATTCCTAGTTGTACAGGAGTAAAAACCGGATACACAGGGTTGGCTGGAAAATGTTTGGTGTCCTCATTTAAAATTGGAGAAAGAGAAATTATAGTAGTTACCTTAAATTGTCCTCAAAGATGGGGAGAAAGTAAAAAATTATACGAATATGTGAAAGATACTTATGACTATGAAGCTTTAAAGAAGAAAAATGATGTAGTAGGCGATATGTGGGATATAAGAGGAAATAAGATTCCATTAACTTTAAAGGAAGATGTTTTAGTGCCTATTAAAAAAGGAGAACAATATAAAGAGGTTATAGATATAAAGAAAAATAATTTTAAAGATTGTAATGTTAAAAAGGGTTCGATGATAGGATATTATAAGATTTTAAGCCATGACAAGGTAATATACAAAAAACCTATATATAATTCAAAGGATATTTTAAATAAAGAAGGTACAATGCATAAATTAAAGAAAATGTTTAAATAAACTATTGGCAATATTTAAGTTAAGGATATATTCGTATATTTTATTATAATGGGGTAAAAATATATAGTACAGTTAGAGAAATGTGGAATGAGTCACAATGTAAGGTTTGATAAAACAAAGGAGGAAGAATTATGAATAAAAGAATCATAGCTTTAGTTTTAGGTTCAGCTGTATTACTTGGAGGATGTACTACAACTACTAAAGAAACTAATCCAAATACAGAAAAGGCACCAAAAACAACAGAACAAACTAAAAAGGAAGAGACCAAGAAGGAAGAAGTGAAGAAAGAAGAAACTAAAAAACAAACAAATGAAAGTGATGTAAAATCAAAGGAAGCTATAGAATCAACTAAAAAAGGACTAAAAAAATATTTTGACTTTGATTTAAAAGAACAAAATTATGACATAACATATAATAAAGCTGAAGAAGTAATTGAAAAAGCAACTGATAAATCTTTATTTAAAGGAGCAGCTGTTCATATAAAACCTAAGGCTCAAGTAAAAGAAGGAGAAATAAAAGCTATAACTTCAAGAGTATCTACTGAAAACAATGAACTTACTATGTTAGAAATTGAAAGAAGTAGTGATATGAAGGATGGAAAAATTTCTCAAGAAGAGGCTAAAAAAGCTACAGAAAATTTTATAAAAGAAAAAGAATTAGTTAAAAAAGATGAAAAAATTACATTTAAAAATGCTAGTGAAATAAATTTAAAAAATAGAATGGATGTTACATTTACTTATGGTAAGGATAATGAAGTAGTTGTTGGTGTAGATAGACTTACAAAGAAAGTAAGTTATTTTGAATTCAAAAAATAGGTTTTTAAACAAGAGATAAGGGAGTTTAGCAAATGTTAAGCTCCTTTTATCTGTTTTAGAATTTTTAAATAGATATAAAACTGGTAAAAATCGAAGAGATATAGTTGAAAAATGGTAATATTACATATTAAGATAATTGAATAAAAAATAGGGTTTGAGAAATATTAAATAATAATTGATAAACATATAAAAAAATATAAAGGAGTAATTTTTATGAATTTAAATCCATTTGAAGAAAAACCTTCAAGTATAGAATCTACTCTTGAAGATTGGAAACAACTATATCCAAAGCAATATAATAAAAATGAGGTAGATCCATATACTAAAACACGTATAATTTTAATGAATGGAACTGAGTTTGAGGCAACTTGGTTTTCACATCAATTTTCACGTCACTGTGATAATAATGATATAAGACGTGAATTAGCTCTTATGAGAAGAGTAGAGCAACAACAACAAAAGAAAATTAGTAATTTAAGACCACTTGATGAAACTATATTAGAAACAACAATAAGTTATGAACAACTTGCTGTTGATCTAACTTGCGCTCTTGCAAAAAGTGAAACTGATATGGATGTAAAAAATGCCTTAGATTTTGCTTTACTTGAAGATTTTGATCATTTGTATAGATATGCAGATTTGCTTGAAATGGAGCAAGGTGTTAAGGCAGAAAATCTTGTAGGTCATTATACTGAAATTATGCCTGGACGCCCTACAATATCACATCATCGTCATCCATACGATTCAATTAAAAGATCTACAAAGTCTAAAGAAGCTGACTTATTAACAAATCTTAATATTGGGATTATAACAGCGGCAGAACAACAAACAATGAATTATTATATGAATGTTAGTTCTCTATATAAAAATGATATTGGAAGAAAACTTTATTTAGAAATTGGAATGGTTGAAGAACAACATGTTAGTCAATATGGAAGTTTAAAAGATACTAGATGTACTTGGCTTGAAGAATTACTTATGCATGAATACACAGAATGTTACTTATATTATTCATGTTATGAAGACGAAAAAGATGAAAATGTTAAGAAGATATGGGAACAATGCTTTGTTCAAGAGGTTGCTCATTTACATAAAGCAGCTGAACTTTTGAAAAAATATGAGGGTAAGGAATGGCAACAAGTTATACCAAATGGAACATTCCCTAAATTACTTAATCTAGGACCAAATAAGGAATATTTAAGAAAGGTCTTAAAAACAGCTAAATTAACTGCAGACAAAGAAGATTATACTGATGTTGCAAAGCTTTCAGATAATGCAGATTTCTTTAAGTATCAAAATATTGTAAATAAAAATGTTGATGATGTTGCAAGTCATGTAGTTATAGATAATTATATTAAACAAAAAGGTGAAGATTATAGATTTGAAGAATCACCAAATCCAATTGATGAACTTAGAGATAGAACTTGTGATAACACTACTGTTGGTAGGGTAAAATAATAGAAGTTAATTTATTAGGTATTAAAATATAAAAGATTTTTTGAGGTTTATTTTAAAATATATTTAAAACAAAGTATAATAAAATTTAATATACTTATATAATAAAAAAGAGCAAAGATTATATTTCCTTGCTCTTTTTTATTATATGTTTATCTATCATAGTCTGTATAAATTTTCTCTAATATATAAAATACGGGAAGAAAAAAACCTATTAATCCAAAACAAATAGAGTAAAAATCAGAGCCAAGCGAACGACCTAAAACAATTCCTAAGTAACCTAATATTACAGAAATAAGCATAAGACGCATAATAAAATCCCCCTAAGATTATATAGATTTAAAAAATGTTTAAGTATTAAAAGTTAATCTATTATAACATGATTGTTTTGAAAATTTCAAAAATAAAGATAAATACTGGAGAAATAGCTAAAATTTTGTTATAATGATACCAAATTAGCTAAATAAGAAGGGGATTATATGGCAAATAAACGTAGGAAACCATTTTATCAAAAGGTATGGTTTTGGATTTTAACAGTAATCTTATTAGTAGTAGCATTTGGGATAGGTATGATTGCTGGAGGTGGAGGAGATCAATTAAAAAATTTCTTTTATGAAGGAACTCAATTAAAAAGATTATTCTCTAAATCTGAATTTAAACCCGAAAAAGTAGTTAAGCAATATTTAGAAGCAATTAAAAAACAGGATATAGAAAAAGCATCAAAACTTATAACCGATGATTCTATTGAAAAGGAAATAAAACTTAAAGATACACCAGAGGATAAGTGTGTTAAAAATGTTTTTTCCAAAATAAAGTATTCTACAGGAAAAGTAATTAAAGAAAAAGATTCAGCTATAGTAAAAACTTCTATTACATCCGTGGATTTAACTAAGATAGCAACAAAGGTATTAGCAGATGCCCTTCCTAAAGTAATGGAACAAGCTTTTTCAGATAAGGGAATAGATGATGAGGCACAACAACAAGCTATATTTGATAATTTAAATAAATCTATAAATGAATCAGGTGCTCCTAAGGTTACAACTATAGTAGATATTAAGGTAATAAAAAGAAATGGAAAATGGCGTATAGAGCCTAATAAAGATTTGGCTAATGCATTGTCAGGTAATTTTTATTCTATAGCAGATGGATTAGCAAATATAGATAAGTAGTTTAAAAGATAAGATAAAGGTAAAAAGGACTATTTAAAATAACATAAACATGTTATTTAGATATAGTCCTTTATAATTTATAAGAGAAATAAAATTATTTGCATGTATAAAGTTAATAATTATTAAAGAAATTTTTCTTCAAATATATTAGTTAATTCTAGTTTTTCAATTCTATTTTTAATTTCTTCTTTATTAATGGTGTATAGACCTAGTTTTTTCATTCTATTAAAATAAAGGGATCCAGCAAAGGTATATCTACCCTTTCTATCTTTCTTTTGCAACATTCTATAGTTTGAATAAGAAATAATATCACCGACACAACAGTCTTTTGGAAGTATTAAAAGATGACGTTTAGCCAAGTATCTTGCTGCATTATGTCCAGCTAGAGAGCCTGTGCATATAGCTTCAGTATGACCTACAAATAGTCCGGATTTTTCTCCAGCACAGAAAAGATTATCAAGGCCAGTAACTTTTAAACTATTATTTCTAATTGCACAAGATAAATATCTAACAGAGTTTCCTTTACCTCCAGCATAAGGATCTACAAACTTAGCATTTTCTAATCCTTTTATTTTTCTAAGCTTTTCAAGCGGGTAGAAGCATGTCATTAATTTGGCATGTCCGGTATCCAGAAGAATTACATTTTCTGCAAATTCTTTTAGGGCGTATTGTTGACATACTTTCATTTTTAATTTATCAAGATTAACATCTTCACGAGGGACTTTTAATATGGAAACACCTGTTTTTTCTAATTCTTTTCTAATTTTAGGAGACAAACTTTCTTTGCAAAGTTTACAAGAACCACTAAATGCTCCGTAAACTTCAGGTGCTCTTTCACCCATAATTTCATTAAGACCTGCTTGTTTAGTTAAACTTACTCTAGGACCAAAGGCAGGACATCTTAAAACACACATAGAACATCCATTACCGTATTTTAAACAATTTCCCATAGGTCCTGTACTTCCAGTAGTTTCAATAAATGCATCACCTTTAACGAAAGTTCCATCTCCAAGATATATTCCAAGAATTTTTTTATCTTTTAATTCAATATCTACAACTCTACTTCTAGTGTGAATTTGAATACCTTTATCTTCTAAATATCTTCTAACAACAGGTTCAATATTATTTACATCATATAGCCATGCATGAGCATGCTTCTTTGAATTGCGACCATTCCTTTATAGAATTTAAGTTGCCTATATAAAAATCTATTTTTTTTTACATCCCCATAAATCAATTTTAATTTCTTCAGTATCACCATTCCAATAGATCTTATCTATCATCATTTCAAGTAAATATCTTTTTCTTTTTACTATAGTTTCATCATTTTCCTTAGTGTCAATTTCAGTAAAGAAATTATTAAATTCATTAAGTGCATCTATAATTAATTTTGTATTTTTTAATAGATCCTTATTACTTGAAGATTCATTTTCTAACTTTTCTTTATTATGTTGAAGTTCTTTAATTTCTAGGCCAAGAGAGTCTATTTTTTTCATAATGAATTCAGAAGTAATATCACTTTTAGATTTAGCTAATTGTTTTAATAGTGAATCCATTTCAACTGCTTTAGAATCTATGTCTTTTTCAATAGATTTAATAATGGAAGAATTATTCCTAAGTAGAATAGAGGTTTTACTTTTTTCCAACTCCTGAAGAATTTTATCTTTATTTAATGATTTTATATTTTCAATTATAACCTTTTCTATATAAGGACCATTTACGTTTTTATTATTACATCTAGTTTTACCAGAATGAGCTTTCATGGTGCAGGTATAATAATAATTACGAGCGCCATCCTTGCGAAGTCTACCATAGGTTATTCTCATAGGTGCTCCACATTTACCACATTTTAATATTCCAGATAATAAACAAACTTTAGAAGTTCCTTGTCTTGGGTTACTTTTTTTTGAGTTTTTATCCAGGGTTTTTTGAACTTTAAGCCAGGAGTCAGAATTTATAATTCCTTTATGTTTGCTTACAGCTGCTATCCATAAGGATGTATCTTTTACTTTATATTTAGAATTTTTCTTATTGTATATAAGAAGACCATTACCATTAGGAGTTCCACAGGTATTAATTTTCTTGGAATTTAAATATTCAAATACATTTTCATCGGATTTTACATATACAGTATTTCTTAATATAGTTTCTAAACTTTTAACTGAAAAATCACCACCATTTTTACCTTTAATATTACAAGATAAAAGATATTTTAAAGTGGATGCAATAGATCCAGTTTCCAGATATTTTGTATAAATCAATTCAATAATTTTAAGTTCTTCAGGAATAGGACTTAATGTGTACATAGAATGTTCTTTTAATTCATTATCTCTAGAGATAACTTTTTCACTATTAAATCCTAAAGGGCATTGACCACCAAGCCATCTTCCAGTCTTAGCAAGTTCAAGCATATTGTCACGTATACGTTCAGCAATAGTTTCACGTTCTAATTGGGCAAATACTGAAGCTATGTAAACCATTGCTTTACCCATAGGAGTACTTGTATCAAATTGTTCTTTAATACTTATAAAAGATATGTCATGATCCTGAAGTAATTCTAATGTGGATGAAAAGTCCGCAACATTTCTAGAGATTCTATCAAGTCTATAGCATATAAGAACATCAAAGGTTTTCTTTCTTGCGTCATTTAAAAGTTTTTGAAATTCAGGTCTATTCGTATTACCACCAGAATAACCTTCATCTTCATATATTAAAAATTTATCTATGTCCATATTTTTAGCATAATTTTTGCATAGAGAAATTTGGTTTTCTATACTTTCTCCTTTACCTGTAAAAACAGATTTTCTACTATAAATTGCAGCTATCATAAAAAGATCCTCCTAAGTTATTCATACAATAAGTATATGAAGATTGATTTAGTTTTATAAAATAAAGTTTCCAAATGATGAATTCTTCTGTTAAATTAAAATATTGGGATAATTCATAAGAGGGTAAAAGAATGTAATTGACTTGTATATTTTTATTGTAAATTACATTAAAAAGCATTTCAAGGTTTTTCATAAAATATTACTCTTTCTTTTTAGAATATTGGTGATATTAGTATAGCATAAAAAAGAACATATGTTCTATGAAATACTAAAAGTAAACAAAAATATAAAAAAATATGAAAAGACATATATATTTATGATAATATATAAATATGTTAATACGGTAGGGGGAGATTTTTAGTGGAAAAAATACCTTTTAATGTAGATGCTTATACTGCAAGATTGATAGGGAGAGAAAACCTTTCTAAGGTAGAAAGTGCTATTATTGAATTAGTAAAAAATACTTATGACGCAGATGCAGGAATTTGTTTTATCTATTATGAGGAGTCCACGGGAACATTATATATTGGTGATAATGGATCAGGTATGACAAAGAATATTATAGAAAAGCATTGGATGACAATAGGACTTTCTTCAAAGGTAGAAAAATATATTTCACGAAAAGGAAGAATACAAACTGGATCAAAGGGAATTGGAAGATTTGCACTTGATAGAATATCTAGTAATTGCATAATGCTTACTAAAAACGAGAAAAATACTTTAAGGTGGATAGTTAATTGGGAAGATTTTGATGAAAGAAAAAAAATAACAGATACATATGCTGAAATTGAGGAAAATAATTTAACTTTTGATGAATTTTTAAGTAATGTAACTAATTTAAATGTTATTAAGTTGATTAATAAAACTTTTCAAAATACGGGAACTATTTTTAAATTAACTAATTTAAGGGATGTTTGGAATGATAAGTTTATAAATAAACTTAGTAATAACTTATCTACACTAATACCTCCTGATATAGAAGAAATTTTTAAAATTTATTTATTTGAAGAAAGTACTTTATTAAACGAGGCTTATATACAATCTAAATTTATTAATATTTATGATTACAAAATATTATTTCAATGTAATGAAAAAGGAAATATTAATATAAAATTATATAGAAATGAGTTTGAGTTTAGAGATAAATTTGATGAAATTATGGAAAATGCTAAATTCTCAATTAAAGATAGAAACTATTTTATGGGTACACCTATTATTTATAATAAGACGTTACTAGAATTATTACCTGGCATAGATGAAGAGCTTATTTTAAATATAGGAAAATTTTCAGGAGAAATTTATTTCTATAAGATTAGTTCTCAAAAAAATGAAGAAGACAAATATTACTATAAGTCATGTGTTGGAAGAAAAAATTACGCTAAACAATTTGGGGGTATAAAAATATATAGAGATGGATTTAGAGTTAGGCCATATGGAGAATCTGGGACATCAAATTTTGACTGGTTGATGTTATCTGAAAGAAAAACTAAATCCCCAGCAGCTATTTCATCTAAAAGTGGCCATTGGAAGGTAAGAGAGGCACAAATTATAGGAAAGGTAAATATATCTAGATTAAATGTAAATTTACCTGATCAAGCCAATCGTGAAGGAATTGTTGAAACAAAGGAATTTCAGTTGTTTAAGGAAGCATTGACATCTATAATAAATATATTTGAACAAGATAGACAATATGTTATACGTAAATTAAGTGATATGTACAATAGTCAAAATGATATTGAAAAATTTAAAATTGAGATAAATGAAAAGATTGGAAAGTACTATAGGAAGGATAATTTTAAAAGTTCTCTTAAGAATACAATCTTTAATAAAGATATAAAAGATATCTTAGAGGATTATAAGAAAGATCCGAATGCAAGTTATGATAAAGTTAAAGATTATGTTGTAGAGGTTCATAAGGTAAAAGCGGTTATAGATGAGAAAGATGAAAAAATAAGGGATTTAGAAGAGGAGAATTCATTACTTATAGCATTAGCTACTACTGGTATTGTAACTAATAAATATATTCATGAATTAAGGGCACTATCAGATAACTTATTCATGGATATAGTGACATCAAAAGAGTCACTAGAAGATATTATACAACCTAAAAATTTGGACGAAAGAAATATAAGTGAAGATCTATTAGAGGTATTTGATAGTATAGAATCTGCATATAGATATAAAAATAAATTTAATTCATGGTTTAAAGTTACTATAGATTCAGTTAGAGGCGACAGAAGAAAAATGAAAAAATGGGATATAGGGGAGATTATTAGAAATTTAACATTATCATGGGAAAAGGTATTGTCAGAAAAGAAGATAAGTATAAATTTTGACGAAAGAGAAAATATAGAAAGAAAATGTTTTGCCTGTGAAATGGAGAGCATTATTCATAATTTAATTACTAATAGTGTAAGTGCTTTTGAAAGTGTTCTTAATAGTTGCGAAAAGAAAATAGATATAGTTTTAGATGAATATAATAAAGGGTTTATTATCGAATATAAGGATAATGGTAAAGGGTTAGTGGAATCATATAAAGAAGATCCATATAAAATACTAAATTCACTTGAAACAGGAAAGAGAGATGAAAACGGTGAAAAAATAGGCACTGGAATGGGGATGTGGATAATAGATGAAATTGTTAAGAAATATAATGGATCTATTGATTTAAAAGAAAATATCTCATTAAAAAGTGGATTTAAAATAAGAATAATTTTCGAAAATAGAATAAACTAATAGGAGGTTAAGTATATGTATAATATAGGACTTATAGATGATGAATATGAACAGCTTAAAAGATATCAAAAAAGATTTAAAAGTATAAATAAAGATATTGTGATTTCTTCTGTAGAAGGATGTCATACTTGTGAAGATGTTGTACAATGGATTCTTAATAATAGGATTGAATGTTTGTTGGTAGATTATAAATTAGTTAATAAGTTTTCATTTACAGGGGCTGAATTAATAAATTGTATAAATAATAAAATAGGAGATTTACCTTGTGTTATTTTAACATCTCATAAGGAAGATGCAGAAGATGAAAAGTTAGTTTTAAAACTATTAATATTTGATAAAGAACTTATTGGGAAAGAAAGAACATCTTCTGAGCTACAAGAGTTTATTGCTATGATTATCCATGCCATAGAAGTTTTTAGAAAAAGATTTCAACTAAAAAAAGAAAGGTACGAGGCTTTATTACAAAAAGCTCAAAAAGATGTCCTGAATTTTAAGGAAAAAGAACAATTAGAAGATTTATTTAAGGCTTTAAGATCCTATGATATCATTGATGATGTTTCTGTTGTAAGCATAAACAAACAGGTAGAAGATAAGGTAGATAATTTAATAAATAAAATAGATGAATTATTAAATAAATAAATATTACATGGGGGAATCTAGGGGGAAATGGAAAGAGTACATGGGGAAAAAATAATACGAAGAAAACAAATAAAAAAAGTATATGCTGATTTTCATAGATATAGACAAAGCTTGGAAGAAGATTTTTATTCTATGTGTGGCTATTGTGGTAAAGATAAAAATATAGTTAACGGACCATTTGAAATAGACCATTTTGTTCCAAAAGTTAAAGATGAATCGAGAATAAATGATTATTCAAATTTAGTTTTTAGCTGTAAAAAGTGTAATAGAGCAAAATGGAATAAGTGGCCCACAGAAGATAAAAAAATAAATCATGATGATAAGGTTGGATTTGTCGATCCAGCAAGTGAAGAGTATGATGAACATGTAAAAAGGGATAAAGATGGAAGGTTATATGGAGCTACTAAAGTAGGTGAATATATGTGTAGGGAATTGAATTTCAATATAAGGCCTATGAGTATGCTTTGGAAGGTTATGAAATTATATAGGCAGAAACAAGAGTTGAGACAGAAGATAGAAAAACATAATGCTTTAGAAGAATTTGCAAAGATATATATTGAAATTGATATCGAAATTGATAATATATTAAAAGAGATCGTAGAAGAGAGAGGTTAGAGTATTTGGATAGTAAGCTGACGGGTTCTTATTACACCCCAATTAAATTAGTAAATTCAATGGTTGAGTTTATCGAAGAAGATTTAAACAGAACACATATTTTAGAACCATCAGCTGGCGATGGAAGATTCATAGAAAAATTATTAAAAAATAATTGTGAGATAGATGCTGTTGAATTGATAAACGAAAAGGCAGAATTTATAAGATCTAAATTTAAAAATCAAAGAGTCAACTCAATTAATAGCGATTTTATTAGATATAGTTTTACTTGTAAGAAAAAATATGATTATATAATAGGAAATCCACCTTATATAAATAAGAAATATTTAAATGAAGAGGAAAGAAATTTATCAAAAAAGTTATATAAAGAATTTGGACTAAGAGAAGCAACTTTCAGTAATTTATGGGTTTCATTTATATTAGCATCCATAAAATTATTAAAATCTGATGGAACAATATTTTTTGTACTTCCTTTAGAATTTTTACAAGTTAATCATTCAAAACCAATTAGAATATTTTTAGAAAAAAAGTTTAAGGCTATTGAAATTTTTGTTTTTAAAAAAAGTATATTTGAAACTATACAACAGGATGTATGTTTAATATATATATCTAATAGAGAGAATGATATAAAAAATTATATAAAATATAATATAGTTAAAGATGTAGATTTAAAAAATCCAATTGGTTTTAATAAAATAATGAGAAATATGCCATTAGATAAGTGGACTAATTCTATTATCGATGATGAGGAAATAGAACTTATAAAAAGGCTAAGTGATAAATGCAAAACCATTGATACCTTTGGAAAAATTACTCCAGGAATAGTTACAGGAGCAAATAACTTTTTTATATTAACAAAGGAGTTTGTTAGTTCAAAAAGAATAAAGAATTATGTGGTACCAATAATACCCAAAAGTTCATACATTGGGCAAAAGTTAATTTTTAACAAAGAAGATTTTAAAAGATTAAATGAAGATAATAAGTTAGTTAATTTATTAAAGTTAAATGATTTTAATTATAACAAATTACCTAAAGGAATAAAGGAATATTTAAATGAAGGAGAAGAGAATAAAATAAATCTTAGGTTTAAGTGTTCCAGGAGAAAGCCATGGTATATAATTCCTAAGTCTAATATAGGAAATTTATTTTTCTTTAAAAGATATGGAAAATACCCTAAGTTAGTAATTAATGAGTCTAATATATATACTACTGATATAGCGTATAATATTATTTTAAGTGACAAATATGATAAAAATAGTTTAGCATTTTGTTTTTATAATGTTTTAACTTTAGTTATGTGTGAATATATGGGCAGATTTTATGCAGGAGGAGTTTGTGAATTAACTCCAAATGAGTTTAAAAAAGTAACAATTCCTTACATAGAAATTAATAAAGAAGAAATTAAATGTTTAGATGAGATGTTTAGAAATAATAAAGATATAAATGATATAATAAGCTATGTAAATAAAAAAGTGCTAAGTAATATAGCTACCGAAGAAGAAATTTTAAAATTAGAAGATATACGAGGTAGATATTTAAAAAGAAGACTTATGAAGCAATAGTAATATATTGTTTCATAAGTCTTTTATATCTTTATTTAGGTTAAGAACATAAATTAGTAGTTAATATATTAATTTAAATAAGAAATATTTTAGTAAAGTATTTCTTATTTTATTTTCTGCTATATTTATGTCTTATAAATTCCTTAAAGTTTTCTATTTCTTTTTTAGATTCATCAGGTAGGGCATCATCATAACCATCATTTCTATGTAGAGCTATAGTTTCAGATTTAGTTTTTCTAATATTTTTTCAGCAGGTTCTCTAATATTAGTTTTACCTAAAAGATAATCTATAGAAACATTAAATTAATCTCCTAATTCAGTTATTATTTCTATATCTGGGATTCTTTTACCTTGTTTATAAAAGCCATATGCACTAGTGATAATATTTAAATATTGAGCTACATCTTTTTGAAGAACATCTTTTTCTAATTTTAGATTTTTAAGTCTATTGCTCAGCATAAAGTTCACCATCACTTTCTATTAATTATATTATTAATGATTTATATCAATAAATTAATAAAAAATAATCAATTTAATGGTTAATATATAGATATTTCTATCATTTTTTAAATAATAATTTATTTTATTTTCACTTTTTACGTATTTATGATTTATATATGAGTATTTTATAGTATTTTTTATAAAACTTAACTTATTTTATAAGAAAAATATATATTATTCATGATTTATACCAATAAATTAATACATAGATACTTGTAGAATTTTTAAAATAATAATTTATTTTGTACATATTTATGATTAATGTTAATAGAATAAATTACTTAATAATTTGAAGTTTCTTTTTAATACTGTATACTTCTTTTTCAGTTTGATTTCCCTTATGAGTTAAGAAATCAATATTTTCATTAACTTCGTTAAAGTTATTAATAGTTTCAAGGTGATAGTTTGCAGTTTTAGCTTCAAAATCAGTAAGTTGTGATTGAATATTTGTCACATCAGATTTAAGTTCTGAGACATTACATTTAAGTTCTTTCATATCAGATTGAATTGAATCTAGTTTTTCAAGTATTTGTTTAAATACGTTTTCCATTATAATCATCCTTTCAAGACTTATTAATGCCTATTTACTACTTTATTGAATTTACGAACTTAGAAAGCATTTCTTTATGATTATCATATCTCTTAGAGTTAAGTTGAGTAATTTGTTTTTTCATTTCATTTAGTAGATTTAAGATCATTTCTTTATTATTCATAGAAAATCTCCTTTAAATAAAGTTTTAAATAATAATTTATTTTATTTTCACTTTTTACGTATTTATGATTTATATATGAGTATTTTATAGTATTTTTTATAAAACTTAACTTATTTTATAAGAAAAATATATATTATTAATGATTTATATTAATAAATTAATAAAAAATAATGAATTTAATGGTTAATATATAGATATTTCTATCATTTTTTAAAGAATAATTTATTTTATTTTTATGTTTTACGTATTTATGATTGATATATAGGCATTTTATCGCGTTTTTTATAAAACTTAACTTATTTTATAAGAAAATTATATATTATTAATTATTTATATCAATGAATTAATAAAAAATAATCAATTTAATGGTTAATATATAGATATTTCTATCATTTTTAAAATAATAATTTATTTTATTTTCACTTTTTACGTATTTATGATTGATATATAGGTATTTTGTGGTATTTTTTATAAAACTTAACTTATTTTATAAGAAAAATATATATTATTAATGATTTATATTAATAAATTAATAAAAAATAATGAATTTAATGGTTAATATATAGATATTTCTATCATTTTTAAAATAATAATTTATTTTATTTTCACTTTTTACGTATTTATGATTTATATATGAGTATTTTATAGTATTTTTTATAAAACTTAACTTGTTTTATAAGAAAATTACATATTATTAATGATTTATATCAATAAATTAATAAAAGACAATCAATTCATTGGTTAATATATAGATATTTCTATGATTTTTTTAATAATAAGTTATTTTATTTTCATTTTTCATGATTTATATATTTTTTTATATGATTTTCTTATAAACTTTAATTTAGTTTTTTATTTTATTTTTTACTATATTTATTTCTTATAAATTCCTTAAAGTTTTCGATTTCTTTTCTAGCTTCATCAGGTAGATCATCATCATAACCATTATTTCTATGTAGAGCTATAGTTTCAGATTTAGTTTTTTCTAATATTTTTTCGGCAGTTTCTTTAATATCAGTTTTACCTAAAAGATAATCTATAGAAACATTAAAATAATTAGAAAGTATTATTAGCTTATCATAATCAGGTTGTTTACCTTTAGTTTCATATCCAGCTATTGTTGGACGTCCAACCTTAAGGATTTCTGCTAAATCTTGTTGGGTTAAGTTATTATGTTCTCGTAATAACTTTAATTTATTTCCAAAGGTCATATTTACACCTCCTAACTTAATTCTACATATAAACGTTCCTAAAATAAACTTGTAGTGTCTAAAATGAACTAAAAAAATAAAAAGATATTGACAATGTTTCTAAAAGACACTATACTTTACTTAAGTTCCTAAAAGACACATGGAGGCGATTAGATGAGAAAAATTTTAAGAAATACAAGAGAAAAATTCAATTTAACGCAAAAAGAAATTGCAGATAAGTTAAATATAAGTAGATGCACATATACAAATATAGAAAATGGAACTAAAAATCCATCATTTAAATTAGCTATGAGAATAAAATCAGTTTTTAATTATCAAAAAGATGATATTTTTTTAGATTTATAGTGTCTAAAAAGAACAATAGGTAACCAAAATCAACTATAATTCATCTACACTTCAAAATCAATAAGAATATGAAAGAACAACAAAAAAAGACACCTATTTAAGAGTGCCTATAAAATTAGATAATGATTTTAGTTGTTCAGGATTTAGATTTCTAGCTTGGTTTACTAGTTCTTTAAGTTCAGGAGTTAATGCTAGTGGTTCAGTACCATCATTAAAGAATTCAGAAAGAGTTATATTTAAAACTTGACATATTTCAATTAATTTAGGTATAGAAGGAATATTTTTAGAGTGTTCAATATCACTAATATATCCCTGAGAACAACCAGTTAATTCTGAAAATTGTCTCATTGTTAAATTTAATTTTTTTCTTAACTTACTAATTCTGTTACCTATAAAATTTAAATCATTCATAGTACACCTCAGGAAATTCGTTCAAAACGAAATTAATTTAATTTAATAATAATTCAAGTTCTAAGAAATTGCAAGAAAATAAGAGAAAAAGAAAGATAAATAAAACCATGTTCGATTTAAACGAATGTAATAAGATTGATAAATTCGGTTGTAACGATTACTATATAAATATAGGGAGGTTATGAATTATGAACAAAATAAAGAAAATCAGACTTTTTAAAGGTTTAACCGTACAATCATTATCTAATAAAAGTGGAGTTGCTATAGGATATATTGCTGATTTAGAAAATGGTAAAGCATTAAATCCTACAATAAAAACACTTAGCAAAATTGCAAAAGCTTTACAGGTTGAAGTAATTGATCTATTAGATAGTTAGTAAGGGTAACCAAAACAAAGGATAAAACATAATCTAATAATGATATTAGAAAAAGGAGAGGGATAAATGGTACGAGGTGCAAAAATCAAAAAAGTTATTATAAATTATCCTACGCCTGAAAATCAAGAAGAATATGAAAGAAGAACGGCAGAAGCAGTAGCTAAAATATTATGTGAATGTTATCCACTTGATGTAATAGATCAGCTTATATCTGCTTTAAAAGAAAGTTAGGGAAAAACTTATGGATAAAAACAAGGATTTAGAAATTGCTAAACAATGTGTATTTTGTAGGGCATCTCACAATGAAGCAGAATGTACTTTATTTAAACAGAAGTGTTGGAAGTGGCTTCTTGGAGAATGCCCTGGTTATGTAACACGATATGAACATTAGAAAAGATCTTATTAATTATAGTTTAAATTATAAAAAAAATTATACAAGGAAATTATTTAACAGAAAGTAGGGAAAATCATGTACAAAAGTGCAAGAAAAAAGAAAGAACTTAGCATAGAGGAAGCAGCCTATAAACTACATATAGCAAATAGAACATTGAGTAACTACGAGAACTATCAAACACTTCCACCACCTGAAGTTGTTTTAGAGATGAATAGGGTTTATAACAATCCTAATATGACATTAATTTATTGTAAGAGATATTGTCCAATAGGAAAAGTTTTCAATTATGAAATATTAAATAATGTAAATTTGTCTTTAGAAAGTGTATTAATGAGTTTAGAGCAGGAGTTAAAAGAAGCGGAAGAGGCACTACCTAGATTAATTAAAATAATTAGAAACAAAACATTAAGAGAAGATTTTTTAGAAGAGGAGTGGCATCAAGTAGTACAAGCACTCCACGAATTTTTAGATTTAGAACATAATATTCAATGTTTAAAAGTTGCTTTTAATAAATTTACAGATATAGAGAAGTGTATTAGTCAACATAACCTTAAATGTATTCAAAGAAATTATGTAAATAAAAAAGAACAGTACTAATATGCTGTAATTTGTCTTGTATATATGGATACAAGGTAAATTACAACATATTTATTAAATGTGGCTTATCTGTCTTGTATAGCACATGTCAGATGTTAAGAGGGTTACACATTAACGAAAAAGAAGAATGCTTTGTGTGAAACATTCTCCTTTAAACAATAACCAAACTATAACACTACAACTAAGTAAGAGTTATAATCTAACAATTAAATAAGAGTTATAGTCTTTATATATATCATAGTACAAGATGTAAAAAAATGCAAGTATAAAGGCTGTATTTCCTATACTCAAAATTAGGAAACGGACGCCGAAACCGTAACGAGGTGTAATAGAGCCAATGCAAAAAAGTCTATTCGGACAAGTAATATTTCTGTTATTGTATTATTTGCCCGTCAAACGGATGTATCTAACCGTTTCATAAATTAGATAGGTAGGTCAACTGGGTAGCAATATCGACTATGTATGTAGCCTATAAGGGTATATGAGGGCAGTTGTTCATGTATTAAAGCATATATAACAATGACAGTATTAAAAGAAACTTCAGAAACTCAAAAACTGTATAAAATTTGTCTTTAAAAAGAATTTTTTTAAATGTTCTTTTTAAGGACAAACTATATCAATTGCTTAGAAATCTAAAAACTGTATCATTAAAACATTAAAAGTCAAGTACAAAAATAGATTTAAATAAATTTTATAATATTATTTAGGAGAGATAAAAGTGATAACTGAACAAGAACAAAAGATAACTATTAGAGCAGTAGAATTACATTTTGCTAATAAGGATTGGAAACAGTATGTAAAGAGTGAAAAAGGTAAACTAGAAAAGATAGAAGTAGATGGAAGAATAGGAGAGAGTTTAATAGAACAGATAGAAAAACATAAGTTGAATATAGTTAGAGAATTACAAAAAGGAAAAGATATAATGATAAAGAAGTGTAAGGATGGAATAAGAGTACAATCATTAAATGTTAAAATTATTAAGTAAGACTGTTAAGTGGAACAGTTAAAAGCTAAGAGGAGCTATGTAGGATAGAAATATCTTATATAGCTTTTTTTATTAAATGGAGGCATGAAAATGAATATAGAAAAGATTTTAAAAGAATATAAAACTAAAAAGGCTTATGTAGATACAACATTAGCAAGAATAGAACAATATAAATATGCAATAGCTCATCCAGAGGAGTGGTACAAGGATTATGTGCCTAAATCTAGTCCATTAGGTATGCCAGGAAGACCAAAAGGAAGTTATGTTGGAAGTGTATCAGAAGAATATATGATTGATAAAGAATTAAATAAACATATTATTGAGGAGTGGATTAGAGAAGATCAATCAAGAATCTTTTTTAAAAAGCTAGAAATTGAACAAATTGATAAGGCTATTAATGGATGCTTAAATGAACAGGAAAAGTTAAATACCTTGAAGGTATGTATTGGAAGGATGTAGAGTTTAATTATAATTCAGAGTTTAGACAAAGAAATTATGTAACTTATGAAACCTTAAAAAAGAATAATAGAAATATTTTAAAAAGATTAACTGATATATTAGAACCATTTTATAGTCAGTATAGAGTTTCAGGATAATAAATATTATTTATTCCTAAAACTTACATGAAAATTACATGAAATTTACTTATAAAATCTCTGACTTTTAAAGTAAATTAATATATAATGCTAGTATGAAGAATTAAATACTTATCCCCTAACAAAATTATCTAAGGACGCCGTAACTGGTGTCCTTTTTATTTAAAAGGAAGGTGAAGATATGCTAAATTTCTATAGTAATTATGAGTGTAAGGTTTGTAAAAAAGAATTTATACTTCTAACAGAAGAAGTTCAGCAAATAAGTAAGGATAGATATATAGCATGTCCTTACTGTAATAGTAAGAAAGTAGATAAAGAACAAGAGGCAAATGATTTAAGAGAACTGATGGTTCATAGAACTTATAGAAAAGTTCATGGAGTAATAAGACAAAAAAGTAGAACGTTAAAATAAGAAAGAAGGTGTGGGTGATGTAAAATGAGTAAAAAAAGACCAGCTAAACCAATAAAAGATTTAGAGTTAATTTTAGATATTCAGGATTATTTAAAAGAAAAAAATGAAAGAAATTATATATTATTTTTACTAGGAATATCTACGGGATATAGGGCAGGAGATCTAGTTAAGTTAAAAATTAGAGATGTAAGGAATGCACTACAGTGTGGATATTTTGAAATATTAGAAAGTAAAAAAGTAAATACTAAAAATATAAGAAAAGAGAATATAAAACCTAGAATAGTTAAAATAGTAATTAAACTAGATAAAATCCTTAGGAATTATATTAAAAATAAGAAAGATTATGAGTATATGTTTCCATCTAGAAAGGGTAAAAATAAATATATAAGTGTTAGTCATGTAAGTAGGGTTCTAAGGGAAGCTGGAGAACAATTTGGATTAACTAATATAACAGCACACTCCATGAGGAAAACCTATGCTTATACTATTTACCTGGAAAGTGATAAAGAATTGCTTATTGTAAAAGAAATGTTAGGTCATAGTAGTACAGAAATTACCAAAAGATATTTAGGATTAGATAGAGAGTTATATGATAAATACTCTGATTCACTAAATAGCCTTATAAGGTAATTTTTTTATTTTTTACGTTTGAATGTTCTATTTTAAGTACTATGAACATTCAACTATAAAAAATAAGCATATATAGTAGTAGAGATTTTTGAAAATGAATGTGTGATTCTATATATAAATAGCACATTCAAAATAAAGTATAAAATATATTGTAATATCAGTGTTTTCAATGGTTAAAGAGTTCCTTGAAAAGAAAATATAAAATTTTATAAAATAACTACATTGAGCACAGGGTATAAAGTGAGTGCTCAATGTTTTAAGAAGTAGGAGGTGTAATATGGTATCAGCAGAAGAAGTAATAAAAAGTAGTTTAAGTATTATAGAAAGTATGGTTGAACAAGGAAAAACAGATAAACAAATTGCTGAAAAAATAGGTATAGGATATTCTACATACAGAAGATATAAGAGCAGTAATAATACATTAAAAGAAGTAATCGCACAAGGAAAAGATAAAAAGAATCAAAATGTTGAACAGGCTTTATTTAATAATGCTGTTGGTTATCATTACACCGAAGAGATAGCCACTAAAATTAAATGCGAGGAGATCGGTGAAGATGGAATAGTATTAGTAAAAGAAGATGTTAAGATAAGTAAGATAAAAAAGTATAAACATCCAGATTTAGCAGCACAAAAATATTGGTTAAATAATAAAGATAAGTTACATTGGAAAGAAGATCCTCATAAGGTTGCAAACGATAAGAAGCTTACTAAGCTTAAAGAAAAAGAAATAGAATCAAAGACCATAACAATATAATGCCTATATATAGAATATGTACTGAGTGTGGTAAAAGGGTATTAGCAGGAACATTATGCAGCTGTGAGGATAAAAGAAGAAAAGAAAAATATAGAGAATATAAGCATAGAAGGTTACAAGATAAAGAAGAAAGACTAAGACAAAGGTTTTATAGTAATAGTACATGGTTAAATTTATCCGAGGTTATAAAGAAACATTATCTTGGTTTATGTGTGTTATGTTGGAAGCAAGGATTAGAAGAAGAAAATCAATTTACACATCATATTGAAACAGTTAAGGATAGACCAGACTTAAGGTTGAGAGAAGATAACCTAATACCTTTATGTGATTGTTGTCATAAGAAAGTTCATAGAAAAATGGAAATGAGTTATAAAGATAAAGTTGAAATCCAAAATACTTTAAAAAATTTAATACATGAATTCAATAAAGAATTTTATAAGTAACTGGGGGGGAGTGCTAAAAGTTTTTGGACAAGACAGAAAAGTCCATGGTGTCCTCTCAATCGCATAAAATTCCCAAAATGAAAGTTTGAATTTAAAAGACAAAAGGAGGTGAAAATTTGGCTAGACCTTGCAAAAATATAAATTTAATGAGTAAGCATTTAACAAAAGAAGAAAAACAGAAAAGGGAAGAAGCCGAAGAATCTTTAAAAGGTAGATCAGATAATATAAATCCTCCTAACTATTTAAGTAAAAATCAAAGAATGTTATTTAACTATATTAAGGATGAACTTGAAGAAAGTAAACTTCTAAACAACTTAGATATTTATATTTTATCAACATGTGTAATTGCTATAGACAGATTACAATTCATAGAAGATAAAATTAATAATAGTCCAAGGTTATTAATGCAAAATCAAATTATGAGTGCAAAAGATAAGTACACTAAAGATTTGTATAGATGTTGTAATGAATTATCATTAAGTCCTCAAAGTAGGGCAAAACTTGCAAATATTAATTTACAAGCAAAGCAAGATAAAGAAGATCCTTTATTACAGATTTTAAGAGAAGATGATGAAGAATGATACTTTTAGATAAGGCCTTAAAATATTGTAATGATGTTATAGAAGGAAAAGAAGTTACAACATATGAAGTTAAACAACAATGTAGAATATTTTTAGATGATTATAATACTAATCAATACCTAGATACATTTGAGTTTTATTTTGATAAAAACAAGTTGAAAAAAATAAATAATTTATTAAAGTTATTTAATTATGCAACAGGATTTATTGCTGGCAAACAGGTTTTAAAGGGTTTAAGTGGATTTCAAGCATTACTTATTTCAGCTTTATTTGGTTGGAGATATAAGAATAATAAAAAGAAATTTAGATATAGGGATTTAGTTTTATTTATACCTAGAAAAAATGCTAAAAGTTTTATAGCGGCATTAATATTATTATTGCTTATGTTGACAGAACAACAATTTAGCGAATTTTATTCAATTTGTATAGACAGAGATTTAGCAAAAGAAACACGAAAAGCTATGGCACAGTTGATTTCAGCAAGTCCAGCAATTAAAAAACATTTTTTTGTATCAGATTCTGAAATAGGAATTATTAAATGTTTGATAACTAATAGTTATTATGTTCCAAGAACTGCAAAAGCTAATAAAAATAACTCAATAAGACCATCATGTTTTATTGCAGATGAAGTCGGAGCATTTACAAGTAATACTAACATACAGGCAATGAGAAAAGGACAATTAAGTGTACTTAATCCTTTGTGTATTAAAACTACAACTGCTTATGCAGAAAGTGATTCTATAATGCTTGAAGAATTAGAATATAATAGAGCAGTATTAAATGATGTTATAGATAATAAGAGATTATTTACCTTACTTTATTATGCAACAATGGAAGAAGCATGGACAGATGAAGCTATTTATAAGGCTAATCCTTTAAGAGTTGAAGAGAACTATGCAGAAATAAAAAGTGATAGGGAAATAGCCAAAATAAAAACGAGCGAACAAGAAGAATTTTTAACTAAAAATCTAAATATCTTTTTACAATCTAATGAACTTAACAAATATTTAGATATTAAGTATTGGAAAAAATGTGAGATTACTGAGAAAGAGTTTAGAAAAAAGGTAAAAGGGAAAAAGATTAAAGTAAGTGTAGATCTTTCAGTTACAACAGACTTAACTGCTGTAGGGATGGAATTTGAAGAAGATAATATAATTTATTGTAATTCTCATGGTTTTTTACCAGATGAAAGTTTAGCAAAGAGAAGAGAAAAACATATAGATTACAGAAAGTATGAAAAGTTGGGATATTGTGATATTCATGAAGGAATGACAGTCAATTACACGCTTGTAGAAGAATATATAAGAGGAATTGAAGAGGAATATGAATGTACTATAGAATGTATTATTTCAGACCCAATGAATGCAAAGGAAATGATGGAACGCCTAGCAGAAGATTATGATGTTATATTATTAAAACAAACTTATACTAATTTAAGTCCAGCAACAAAGGAATTTAGAAAAAAAGTTTATGATTATGAAGTTAGATATGTAAAAAATGAGCTATTAGATTGGAACATGAACAATGCTAGTACAACAAAAGGTAAGGCAGACGACGAAATGCTTAATAAAGAAAATAAAAATAAGCAAAGAATAGACATGGTAGTAGTGTTGATTTTTGCATATACTCAGTTATTAGGAGAAGATACAAGGTATAATGCAGCAGATGAATTAGATAAAACAGATTGGTAGAGGTGAGTAAAATAAAAAAGAAATTTAATAATTTACTTAAAAAGACTATTTTAAATGACATTTTTGTTATGGAAATAGTCTTTTTTATTGGACTTATTATTATTATTTATACCAATTTCAAGATAAGTTTATATTTTGGTTTATACTTTTTAGGAATTAGCTTAATAAGCTTTAGTATATTTTTATATAAAGTTACGGAAAAGAGGTGAAATAAAAATAAATGATCTTTGATAAATTAATCGAAAGAAGAGACACTGATGTAAATGAGTGGAAACAAGTATATTCTTTTGAAAATGGATTTGATATTACACCTTTTGAAATGGAAATGAAAGAAAGTACCTATTTTAGTTGTATAAATGATATATCTCAAGATATTGCTAAATGTACGTTACAAATAAAAAAAGAAACCTCAAAAGGAGAAACATTAGCAAAAGAACACTATTTATATGATTTATTAAGATTAAGACCTAATCCATATATGAGTGCTATAGATTGTTATAAAGCATTTGTCGCATTATCTAAGCATCGGGGATATGCAGGATTATTTATAGAGAGACAAGGCGGTAAGGTTAAAGCATTATATCCAGTAAAAATAACTAATTGTACAATTGATAATGTTGGACTAATTAAAAGCTGTAAGAGTAATAAAATTTTATGGGATTTTGAGAGTGTAGATGGTGAAATAGGTTCTTGCTTTGATAAAGATATAGTTATTCTAAGAGATTTTACACTTGATGGAATAAAAGGTAAAGCAAATAGAAGTATACTATCTGAAAGTTTAGATAGTAGTTTAAAAAGCCAAAATTATTTAAATAAGCTTTTTACTAATGGATTAACTAATAAAATAGTAGTTCAGCTAACATCAGATATTAAAGATGAAAAAGAACTAAAAAAAGTACAAGGAAAGTTTGACAGAATTTATTCGAATAATGGTAGTATATTTACTATTCCAGCAGGATATAATATACAACCTCTCAACCTATCTTTAAGTGATGCACAATATACTGAGTTGAGAAAACTCTCTAAAGAAGAAATAGCTATGTCTTTTAGAGTACCTTTGACAAAACTAGGATTCATAAAAGAAAATGCTAGCTCTGAAGAACAAGACAGTATAAAATATCTAACCGAATGCTTACTTGTTATATTTGAACAAATAGAGCAAGAAATGGATTGGAAGCTACTAACACCAACTGAAAGAGCAAAAGGTTATAAAATAAGATTTAATGTAAATGTATTGCTTAGAACAGATAGCAAAACACAAGCAGAAGTAATAAGTACATTTGTGAAAAATGGAGTTTATGATTTGGACTATGCTAGAGATATTTTAGGAGTAGAAAAAATAGGAGGAGAAGTTATAATAACATTACCTTCAGGACAAGTTTTATTAAAGGATTTATTAGAAGGTAATGTAAGTTATTTAAATAAGAAAGGAGTTGATAAAAGTGAGAGTAGAGATAAGGAATAACTATGCAATTATAAGAGGCTATATAAATGCAGTTGAAAGAGATAGTAGGGAAATGCCAACAGCCAAAGGTAATTTTGTAGAACAGGTTAGAAGTGGTACATGGAAAAATGCAATATCAAAAAAAGAAGATATACCTCTATTATTAAATCATAATAAAATGAGAAAATTAGCAACTACGAAAGAGGGAACTCTAAGACTTACAGAGGATAATATAGGACTTTATGCTGAAGCTAGGGTATATGATAAAGAAGTAATAGATAAGGCTAAAAACAATAAATTAGTAGGCTGGAGTTTTGGGTTTTCTAAGTTAAAGGATAGTTGGGGTAAAACTGACAATGGAGTAGATAGAAGGTATTTAGAAGAAATAGACGTGAGCGAAGTATCAGTATTAGATGATACTAGAACACCAGCTTATTATGGAACATCTATAGAAAATAGAAATAATGAAGAGATAAGTATAGAACAAAGAAGTTTTTCTGATAATGTTGAGATTTACATAGAAAAAGACAAAGAAGATCAAGAAAAAGAATTAAAACTTAAATTATTAGAATTAGAATTAGAGCTGTAATTATAACAGTTCTTTTTTTTATATAAAAAATTATTAAAAGAAAGGTGAAAAAAGAATGGGATTAGAAGAATTAAGAGCACAATTAGAAGATAAGAAGGTAGAAATCAGGGAGTTTATTAAAAAGAAAGAAGCTGATAAGGCCGAAAAAGCAGTTGAAGAAAAAAGAGAGTTAGAAAAGTTAATTAAGATAGTAGAAGAAGAACAGGAAGAAGAAAAAAGGGATTTAGAAAATCAAAAGAAAAACAAGACTAAAAGAACAGAAGAAGTAGACGAATTTAGAGCAATAATAAAAAATATCATGGGTGAAGAAATAACTCCAGAGGAAAGAGCAACAATAAAAACATCTGATAATTCAGCTATAATTCCTAAGCAGTTTGTAAATAAGTTACAGGAGATAAAAAAAGGTTTTGGTTCTTTGAAAGATTATTGTGATGTTATTCCAGTTATTAAGAATGATGGTACAATTCCAATTGTAGATGTAGATCAAAATGAATTACTAGAAGTGAAAGAAGGAGATAATATCGTTGATGGTAAGCTTGTTACTAAAGATTTATCATTTAAATGTGCAAAATATGGTTTAATTCAATCATTGTCTTCTGAAACTGTAGATGATGCAGAAATTGAAATCGAAGGATTAGCTAAAAAGAATTTTATTGAAATAGTAACTGTATGTGAAAATACAAAAATATTAGATATAATTAAAAATAATGCAACTGAGGTAGTAGGGGCAACAAGTTATGAGGATATTGAAACTGTAATGGATACAGCATTACCAGCTATTAAAACTGGTTTAATTACATTAACTAATACAAAAGGATTTGCATATTTAAAGAATTTAAAAGATAAAAATGGTAGACCATTAAATTTAGTGACAGAAATAAACGGTAAGTTTTATTTTAATGGTAAGGAATTAGTACCAGCGGATGATACATTATTACCAGCTTCAGAAGGAAAACATATATTTTATAGTTTAAATTGGAAGGAAGCAGTTAAATATTTAGATAGAAAAGCTGTTACAATAGCTAGAAGCACAGAAGCAGGTTTTGAAGATGATACAGTTAAAATTAGGATACTTGAAAGATTTGGAGTAACAAAGGGATCAACAAGAAGTATAAAGAAAATAGAGTTTTAAGAGGGGGTTAAGTCCCTTCTTTTTTTATTATGGGAAGTGATTAAATGGTTGATTTAAAAGATATGAAAGATCATCTAAAAGTTGACTATGAAGATGATGATAAATTAATACAGGACTTAATAAAAGAAACTGAAATATATATAGATTCTTGTGTTGGAAAAAGATACAAAGGTACAGATAAAGAGAAATTAGCAGATATATTATTAAGAAAAATAGTAAAAGACTTATATGATGATAAAGGATTATATTTAGATAGTAAAAAGTCAAAAGGATATGATAGAATTTCAAATACTATATTAGATATATTATCAAATGTAGGTGATGAAGATGGCTAAATGTAGATTAACTGAAAGAATAATTATAGAAGAATATATTTCTAATAATCAAAATGAAAATGGCTTTGATATAGAAAAATGGCCAGAGTATTATTCATGCTGGTGTAATTATAAAACAGTAAATGGCAAAGAATATGAAGCAGCAAAAGCCACACAAGCACAAAATATAGTTACCTTTACAGTTAGATATTGCAATAAAATAAAAGCATTGTTAGAAAAAGATGCCACTAAAAAATTTAGAATTAAATATAAAGACAAGATTTTTAATATTGAATATGTAAACGACTTTCAAAATAGACACGAATGGATAGATATAAAAGCTACAGAGGTATAAATATGGATGGTATAGAAATTGAAGGTATGGAAGAATTTACAGATATGCTAGAAGGCATGACTATAGATGAAGCAGATGAAAAGAAGGCTATAAGAAATGCCATTAGACCAATTGCGGAAGAAATTGAAAAGAATACACCAATAGGTTCAACTGGTAAACTAAAAAAAATATCTAAAACAGTTAAAAAGGAAGGTTTAGCAACTGTTGGTATTGTTAGAACAAAAGCTTTTTATGATATATTTCAGGAGTTTGGCACAAGTGAACAAAAGAAAAATGTAGGTTATTTTGATAGAAGTGTTAAAAATAAGGAAGATGAAGCATTGAGTATATTAGCAAAAGAATTGTTAGATAAAGCAAAGTAGGTGATTATATGTGAATATAAAACAATATTTACTTAAAACATTAAAGAATAAAGAAATATTAAATTTATTACCAGACAAAAGAGTTTATTTTCTTCATGCTAATAATCCAAACAAAAAATTATATTTAGAATATGAAATAGTTAATGAATTTGGTACCCAGTATAGTGAAGGGGAAGAAGAATATACAACGTATTTAGTGCAAGTTGATATATTTAGTATAGGAGATTATACAGAGTGTGAGGAAACAGTTAAGAAAGTAATGATACAAAATGGATTTAGTAGAGATACAGCAGTTGATCTTTACGAAAAGGATACAGGCTTATATCATAAGGCAATGAGATTTAATATAAGTTTACCAACTAGCGAAAGCTAGTTATTTTTATGCAAAAATTAAAAAATGAAAGGATTTGATTAGATGGATAATGAAAAAGTAGTTCCTATAGTGGACCTAAAAAAGTTATATGTAGCGGAAGTAATTCAAGATGATGAAAAAGGTGTTAAGTTTGGAGAACCAAAATATTATGAAGGAATTAAAGAATTAGCTTTAAAGCCTAAAGTGAATTCTGATGAATATTATGCAGAAGGAATGTTGTGGTTAAGTGAAACAACTTTAGCAAACATAGACGTAGAAGTTAATATAACAGATTTAAGGAAAGAAGAAGAAGCATTTTTATTAGGACATAAATTAGCTGTAGAAGGTGGAATTATAAGAAGTGCTAATGACAAAGCTCCAGAGGTAGCTTTGCTTTATAAAGCTATAAAAGGAAATGGAAAAGCTAGATATGGAATATTGTACAAAGGTACATTTACAATAAGTGATGAAGATTACAAAGGCAAAGAAGGTAAAACGAATTTTCAAGCGAAAAAGTTAAAAGCAACTTTTGCACCACTTCACAATAATGAAATGTGGAATTATAAAGTTGATGAAGAAGATAATATAACAGATGAAAAATTCTTTAAATCTGTTATGATTCCTACGGTTAAACAATCTGTTGAAGAACACCATTAATTTTAAAAGGTAGATTAAATTCTACCTTTTTCTATTTCAATAAAGGAAAGGATGTATAAATATGATAGATAAAATAATAAAACAAAAAATAGGCAATAAAGACTATAATTTTAAAATGACTAATAAAACTATTCGTAAAATTGATGAAGCATATGGAAATTATGGTTCAGTAATTTATGGACTTATGGAAGGAAAACAATTTTATACAAATGCTTTAAGATTATTAAGTAAGAGTTGTATAGATAAAGAAAGAAAATGTATAGATAAAGAAAATAATAAATATGAAGAAGTTATAAAGGAGTGGGATATTGAAGAATTAGAAGAAATAATAACAGGTGAGCAATATCAAGAAATTACAAAAATAGCAATTGAACTATATTTGAATTATATGGGTGTTAATGATGATGATAATAAAGAAGAAACTGAAAAAAACTAAATGACCAGCCAAGGACTATTAAGGATTATGAAATAGACTTTGACTGGTTATTTTATATATCTAAAGTACATTTAAATTATACAAAAGAAGAATTTTGGGATAGTACACATGCAGAAATATATAATATGTGGAAGGCCCATATAAAATTTAATGGCTGGAAAGTAAAAAGTGATGATGAAAATAACACTTTAAGCGATACGAATTATAAAAAAGTAAACATTGAAGATATATCATTCTTATAGAAAGGAGGTAAGCTAATTGGCTAGTAATACAGAGAAACGTATAACAGCAAAAATGGTCTTAGATTCTACTGGCTATAATGATAAATTAAAAGGTCTTAATGCAGAAATGAAAAAACATCAGGCTGAACTTAAATTAGCTAGTGAAGGTATTAAGAGCTTTGGCAAAAATTCTGAAAAACTTAAATCTGTACAAGAAAGTTTATCTAAACAAGTTGAATTGCATAGTAAAAAAGTAGATTTATATAAACAAAGTATAGAAAAATCTAATACTAAAATGCAAGAGAATATTAAAACTAGAGATAAATTAAAAGAAAGTTTATCCAAAGCACAAAGTGAACTAAAAAAAGTGATAGATACACATGGCAAAGAATTACAAAGCTATATAAAAAATAGAGAAGAATTAAGCAAATTAAATAAAGAATATGAAGTTGCAAAAAAGAAGTATGGTGAAAATAGTGTAGAAGCTAAAAAATTAAAAGAGCAAATAAATAAACTTGAAAATGAACAAAAAAAGCTTGTTGTAGGTAAAGAAAAAGAAGTAAAAGCATATGAGAAAGCAAAACAAGAAGTTGAAAAAACAACAAAAGAATATGAAAAAAATGAAAAAGCAATAGAAACAAATGCTAAACAAATACAAGGATATGAAACTAACTTAGCAAAAGCTAAAACTACAATGACTAAAGCAGAAGCAGAATTAAATAAAATTAATACTGAATTAGATAAGAGCAATAATAAATGGTTAAAAGCTAGTGAAGAGCTTAAAAAACATTCGGATAGGCTTAAAAATGTTGGTGGAAAAATTGAAGGTATAGGAAGTAAACTAACAACTCATGTTTCGGCACCATTAGCAGCAGTTGGGATAGCTAGTGCTAAAGTAGGAATGGATTTTGAAGCTGAAATGTCTAAAGTACAAGCTATTAGTGGAACAACAGGGGAAGATTTTAAAAAGTTAAAAGCTAAAGCAGAAGAAATGGGAAGTAAAACTAAATTTAGTGCTACTGAAAGTGCTGAAGGACTTGAGTATATGGCGATGGCTTAAAACATCGGGTCATCTAAAATTCGGCAAAATCGGTGAACACTAAGTTTACAAATATTTCGCTACTTGATATAACAGTATTAAGAAATGGCGAGGTGGAAAATATGAAGAAAGAACACGTATTTAAAAATGGAATAGAATATAAAGAATGTTCAACATGTAAAAGAATATTAGAACTTAGTAATTTTTCAAAAAATAAACCTTCATGGGATGGATTTAAACCTTACTGTAAAGAGTGTGCAAGTAAAAAGGGAAAGATCTACAGGAAGGAAAATCATGAGGATGATTTGAGAAGAAAAAAAGAATGGTACTCAGATACTAAGAACATGATAGAGGAAAGAACTAAAAAAGAATTAACACTAGGTTTTAAGATATGTAGCAAATGTAATAATAAATTGGAAATAAAGAAATTTAGGCAAAGACCTAATGGGGGATTTTTTACAGTATGTAGAGAATGCGAAAATAAATATAATAAAAATTACAGAAAAGAAAATCCAGATGTTTATAAAGCAAATCATGCTATATCAGAGCAAAGAAGAAGAGAAAGATCCAAAGATGTTGTTTCCAACTTTACTAATATTGATTGGAAGATATGCAAAAAATTTTTTAACAGTGAATGTGCTTATTGTGGAAGAAAACTTAAAAATCTAACACAAGACCATTTTATTCCTTTATCTAAGGGTGGCAATTATACAAAAGATAATATAATTCCAGTATGTAGAAATTGTAATTGTCAAAAGCACAATAAAGATTTTTACACTTGGTACAAAGAACAAAAATTCTATTCCAAGGAAAGAGAAAATAAAATAATAAATTATTTAAGAACCTTTAAATAACGTGCTTTTTTCTTTATGTAAATATGTCAACACCGAGGTAACTTAATAGATTGCGAAAGGCTATTAAGCACCGTAGAGCGTAGGAGATGAATAAATATAATTCTCCCAAGAGTGCCGAACACGATTAGTTATAGATTAATCTGAAAACCTAACGTAATAACGAGGGTGAAAATGTACGCCGACCTTATAGGAAACTATAAGAACTATAGGATAAAAAGCCTTTAGGATAACACATGGGATGGAAAACACAAGATATGTTAGATGGACTACCTCCTATATTAAATTTAGCTATAGCTTCTGGGGAACAACTTGGAACTACAAGTGATATTGTAACAGATGCCTTAACTGCTTTTGGTTTAAAAGCTAAAGATGCGGGAGTGTTTTCTGATGTTTTAGCATCAGCAAGTAGTAATGCAAATACTAACGTTGGTATGATGGGAGCAACATTCCAATATGCAGCACCAGTTGCGGGAGCCTTAGGCTATAGTGTACAAGACACTGCAATTGCTATAGGGTTAATGGCTAATGCTGGTATTAAAGCAGATAAGGCTGGAACAGCTATTAGAACTGGACTTACTAACTTAGTTAAACCAACAGATTCTATGGCTATTGCTATGGATAAATATGGTATAACTGTTAAAAATACAAATGGCAAGATGAAACCATTTCGGCAACTTATAGGAGAACTTAGGGGGAAATTAGGAAAATTAGATAAAGCAACTCAAGCAAATGTAGTGTCAACTATATTTGGTAAAGAAGCTATGAGTGGTTGGTTAAGTATTATAAATGCAAGCCCACAGGATGTTGATAAACTTACTAAAGCTATAGACACATCTAAAGGTGCTACTGATAAAATGGCTAAAACTATGAGTAACAATGCAAAAGGTAGCATTACTGAAATGAAAAGTGCATTAGAAGGTGCAGGTATAAAAATATTTGAAGTAGTAGCACCTAGTATTACTAACTTAGCTAAGCAAGTTAGTAATATGGCTGATAAGTTTAGTAAATTAAGTCCAAAAACACAAGAAACAATTGTAAAAATGGCTGCACTTGGAATTGCAACTGGACCACTTATTGGTGGAATAGGCAAAACAATTAAAGGCGTTGGAAATTTAGCAGGTGGTTTATCTAAATTAACTGGGTTTTTAGGGAAAACTAAAACTGCTACAACTGCGGTGAATGGAGCAACAACGATTGCTACAAAAGGAATAAGTGCTATGGGGTTAGTAACAAAAGCTGGTGCATTATTATTAAATCCTTGGACAATTGGTATAGCAGCAGTAGGAGTAAGTGCTTATGCATTACATAAACATTTGTCTAAAGAAACGGTACCAAGTGTTGATTTATTTAATAATAAAGTAAAAACAACACAAACAACTTTTGATAGATATGGTAACAAAATACAAGTAGCTACTACTAGAACTATAAACTTTGCAAATAGTACGAAGAAAGCAGTTGGTGGCTTTATATCGTTAAATAATGGAGCAAAAAAACAGTTAACTAATTTATATGTAAACTCTACTACAATAACAGATAAAACAGCTAAAGAATTAACTTCTAAATATAAACAAATGGGAGAACAAATAAAAGCTGGAGAAGATAAGAAATATCAAGAAAGATTAGAAAGTTTTAAAAAATTCTTAGATAATAATAAAAATATGAGCGATAAAGACAAAAAACAAGCATTAGAAAGCATGGAAAAAGCTCATTTAAATCAGCAAAAACAAACTTATAAATATACGAAACAAATACAAGATATTCTAAATAAAGCTAGTAAGGAAAAACGTGCTTTAACTTTAGATGAACAAAAAAAAATAAATGAAATTCAAGAAAAAATGAAAGTTGAAGGTATTAAAAAACTTTCTAAAACAGAAGAAGAAAGCAAAGTTATATTAAGCAGAATTAAGAGTTATGGTAGTAGGATAACGGCTGAACAGGCAAGTGAAGTAATAAAAAATGCAGAAAAACAAAGAAAAGAATCTGTAAAAAATGCAGAGCAACAACACAGTAAAACAGTTGCACAAATAAGAAAGATGTGTGATGAAGATAAGTCTATAACTAAAGATCAAGCTGAAAAGATGATTAAGGAAGCAGATAGACAAAAACAGGAAAGTATAGATAAAGCAAATCAATTAAAAGATGGGGTTGTTGGGAAAATGCGAGAACAGAATAGTGAAATTTTAAAAGATATTAATACTAGTAATGGGGAAATTAAAACGAATTGGGATAAGTTAAAAAGTTGGTTTACTAATAATCCTATAGTTAGATGGATTAAATCCAAAGTTGAAGAACCCGCTACAACTAGGAATGTAGGGCATAACTGGACAGGTAATAAGTTTTGGGAAGGCGGACTAACTTATTTACATGATGCACCAGGCAGAAATAGTAATTATGAACTATATGATTTACCACGTGGTACTAGAATGTTTAACCATGATGCAAGCGTTGATTTAGTTAAACAAACAGCAGAAAATGTAGCTACTAAAGTTGCAAATTCTATATTAAAAGGATTTAATGGAGGTACTAATGGAATAAATGTTACTCAAAATATTTATGCTCCAACGCCTAGTCCAAGCGAAATTGCAAGACAAACTAAAAATAATTTAAGAGAATTATCTCTAAGTTTTTAAAAGATTGAGGTGGTGGTAATTGAATAAAAAAGAAAAGTTTATATTTGAAAATGAGAGAGGGCCACAAATTGAGTTTTCTATTTGGAGTCCTTTTTTCTTGCAGAATATAGATGGAATAAGTGGATTAAAAAATATAATCTATAGCAATAAAGGTATGGAGCAAGACGGTTCTACTTATACAGGAAGTACATTGGATAATAGAAATGTAGTTATTCAAGGTGCTATAACAGAGAATAGAGAAATTAATAGGGAAAAGTTATTAAGTATAGTTAATCCTAAATTAAGAGCTAAATTAATATACGATAACGGAAACATAAAGAAATATATAGAGTGTGTTGTAGAAAATGCACCAACAATAACTAAAGAAAATAAACCTAAGTTTCAAATAAGTTTATTATGTCCTAATCCTTATTGGAAAGACTATATTGATTCTAAGGTAAATATAGCACTATGGAAGGGAGATTTTCATTTTCCTTTAGTAATGCCTAAAGCTGGTATTATCATGGGCCACAGAGAGCCTTCTTTAATTGTTAATATAGAAAATAAAGGACAAGTTAGAACAGGTATTGTAATAGAATTTTATGCACGAGGAACATTAAAAAACCCTTCTTTGTTTAATGTAAATACTAGAGAATTTATAAAAATAAATAAATCTATGATTGCAGGTGAAAAAATTATTATCAATACCAATTTTGGAAAAAAGAAAATATTAAGTATTAATAATGGAATTGAAACAAATATAGTAAATTATTTAGATATTGTAGGTGGTGGAGATACTTTTCTGCAATTAAATGTAGGAGATAATTTATTTAGATACAATGCCGATGAAAATTTAAATAATTTAGAAGCTACTATTTACTATAATAATAATTATTTGGGAGTGTAGAAGTATGGAATTATACATACTAAATAGAAATTTAGAATTAAAAGGTATATTAGATACGTTTAAATCTCTAATATGGATTAAAAAATATAATAAAACAGGACAGTTTGAGTTGCATTGCTCTTTAAATTCTAATACTTTAAAACTTTTACAAAGAGAAAATATAATATTTAAAAAAGATGATCTTGAGGCTGCTTATATAGAAACTAGACAATTAAGAATAGATAATAATGGACAAGAGTATTTACAACTAACAGGTAAATTTCTAACTAATTATTTAGATAGGCGTATTAGTTGGAATAGAATTGATTTTACTGGTACAACTGAAAAATTGATGCGAAAACTTATTCACGATAATGCTATAAATCCAGATAATGAGAATAGAAAAATACCTAATTTAATTTTAGGAGATTTAAAAAATTTTACAGAGAATATTAAGTATCAAAACTCTTTTGGAAATATATTAGAACAACTAGAGAATATAAGTAATACAAGTGTATTAGGTTATAGAAATTTATTGGATATAAAAAATAGGAAAATAATATTTGATGTGTATAAAGGCATTGATAGAACTATAAATACTGGTGCAGAACCTTGTATTTTTAGTAGAGATTTTGAAAATATATTAGAACAAAATTACTATGATAGTTTAAATAATTATAGAAATACTTGCTTGATCGCAGGAGGAGGCGAGGGGAAAGATAGGACACTAACATCTATAGAAGAAGGAAAAGGACTTAACAGATATGAGTTATATGTAGATGCTAGAGATATACAAGCTACTAAGGAAATAAAAAAAGGTGATACAACAGAAGAAATTCCTATACCAGTAGATGAGTATCTACATATTTTAAAGCAAAGAGGTAAAGAGAGATTAGAGGAATATAAAGAAATACAAACATTTGATTCTAAGATAAATATTGATGGAAATAATAAGTATAAAAAAGATTTTGACTTAGGAGATATAGTGACAGTAGTAGATAAAAAATGGGAAATACAGTTAAATGCAATGATAACAGAAATAGAGGAAATTTATGAAGAAAAAGGATTAGAAATCAATATAATATTTGGAAATAATATTCCTAATTTAATAGATAAAATCAAACAGAAAACGAGGTAAATATATGGAGAAGAGTGGATTTTTCAATGCGGTAATAAGCAACGAAGGTGTACCAGATAGGTCTTATTTAGCTGAAGATTTTGCAGACTATTTTTCTACTTTCATTGGAAATGGTATATTCCCAAATCCAACAACTAAGCTACAAGTAGTAGCTATAGATAACGATATGCAAGTTAGAATTAAAGAAGGTAAAGCATGGATAAATGGATATAAATACGAAAATACAAATGATCGTATATTTATTTTAGAACCTGCAGATGGTGTACTTAATAGAATAGATAGACTTGTATTAAGATTAGATTTTTTAAAGAGAGAAATAAGATCATATATAAAAAAAGGTGAATATAATAGTAAAGCTAATTCACCAAGTTTAACTAGAAATTCAGATATGTACGAATTAGCATTAGCTGATATACAAGTAAATGCTGGAACAATAAAAATTACTCAAACAGATATTACAGATTTAAGATTTAACAAAGAACTATGTGGATTAGTGCATACTACAGTAGATCAGATAGATTCTACTGTTATTTTTAATCAATTTCAAAGTTGGTACTCTAATAAACAAAGTGAATTTGATAAAAATATAGACACTTGGACAGATAAAAAAAAGAAGGAATTTGAAACATGGATAACACAAAATACGCAAAGCTTTTTAGATAAGTTAAACAACTTTTATGATACTAATAATAAAGAATTTAAAAAATGGTTTAATGCTCTTAAAGAAAAGTTAAAGGGTGATGTTGCCACTAATTTATTAAATGAAATTTCAGCAACAAAAGAAGAAGTTAAAGATAATAAAAAAGAAATTGATAATCTAAAAGTGAGCATTGAAAATACTGATAAAAAAATAGATAAAATTGAACTAACTGCGGCAAAAGTTACTATAAAAGATGCTGACAACTTGTTTAGTTCGAATGATGTTGAGGGGGCGTTAAAAGAGGTTTTTACAAGTGTCGATAATGGTAAAAAGTTATTGCGTCAAGCTATTATCGACAAAGATAATAAAGTTAGTGTATGCACGAACCCGAGTTTTAATGATTTAAAAAATTCCATAGGAAAAATTAAAACTGGTTATTCTACTGGTGATGTAATTCCAAATGATAAAATTAATATTTTAAGAGGTTTTTTTGAAGAAAGTGCATTTATAAGTAATGACTTTAAAAATGCAGTAATTCTTTCGGGAAAATCTTTGAAAGTTTTCAATGTTCACACATTTGAGCAAATAAAAACTATTAACGTTGAGGTGGATGTCAAAGAAATAATAACATATTTTAATGACAAAATAATATGTATTGAAAGTGGTAGATATTCTGGTTTTAAATCAATGCATTTAATATATGGTAACAATTCTTCAAAGCAGTTAATCTCAACTTCTACGCCGTTAGAACTTGCATTTAATCCTAGTCATAGTATTGAGTGGGGTGGAAAATACTTTGTAAAATATGATAATAAACTTCACGCATATGATTTAGATAATAAATTATATTCTTTTGATTTACGTGACGTCAATTTTATAATTGGAAAAACGAACGATGGTTGGATTGGGTTTGATGCTAATAAACTTGTTGTAACTTTTAATGATGATGGTACTAATCTTAAAAAACATGCTGCTACTACGTGTCCTGATTCAAATGATGTTGTATACGACGCTGATGGTAAATTTATTTTATATACTCAATATGAGAATGGATTAATTTGTAAACTTGATTCTGACGGACACACAATTAATATGAGAAAATCTAGTTCAAATTTTTCTAAATTACTCAAGTACGATAGTAATAACTATTTATATTTTTCTGATCCATACCGATCTGATAATTATAATATAAGTTTATTAACAGTGTATCCAACAATGCAAGTAAGTAATTTTTATTCAAGGTTAAATGAAATATTGAGTGTTACGTGTGATAGTTATACTAAATTAACTCATTGTTATCGATTTGATAGCAAAAATAAAACTATGTATCATTATAATTTTAAAGTATCACAAGATAAGGGCATTAAAATAATATGAATGGAGGTTTTTTATGATATATTTAGGAGATTTTAAAAAAGTAAATGAATTTGATTTTATAGTTAATTTCATTCATTATAAACCTAACGATCACGAGTATGGTTTAGATGAAAAAACATTACAAAAAGGGTATTTAATTGATAATTTACCTGTAGAAGTTGAAAAAGACAAAATATCTGAATTGCATTTTAATCCTGTAAAAAAAGAATGTTGGTATGTTTATAAAGAAAAAGAACAACTTCCAAAGACACCTGTTGAAACTTTACAAGAACAAAATAAATCATTGACACAACAATTATCACGAGTGTTAATAAGTTCTAAAAAAAGCGAAACGATGTTATTTAAACAAATAAATACTTTAAATATAGAAATGAATAAACTAAAAAAGGAAGGTAATTAATATGTACGATTTTTATAAAATGGGTTACGATGCAAAATATTTAACATTAGAGGAATTAAAAGATGCTACCAAATGGAATGTATTGAGTAAAGAGGATTTTAAAAAAATTACAGGTCAAGAATATATAGAAGAATAATTTATAAGGCAATAGATAGGACTAGGAATAGTCTTTTTTTATTGCCTTTTAATCTTAGAAATCAGGGAATCAAAAGTAACTATTATAATTAACTAGGAGAATATAAAATGACTAAAGAAAATATTTTTAACACTATTATAGCTAGTGGAGGAACTTTTTTTACTTGGTGTTTTGGAAATTGGGAAATTGGATTACAGGTATTAATTATATGTATGATTTTAGATTATATAACTGGTTTAATGTGTGCAACTAAAGAAAATCAGCTTAGTTCTGAAGTAGGATTTAAAGGTTTAAAGAAAAAATTTACAATACTAATAATATTAATATTGGCAGTTATGTTAGACAGACTTTTAGGACAATCCTGGACTTTCCGTACATTAGTAATCTATTTTTATATAGGAATTGAAGGAATTTCTATTTTAGAGAATGGAGCTAGATTAAATGCTCCTATACCTGAATCTTTAAAAAATGCACTTATTCAACTTAAAAATGGGAATAAAAAAAATATTTATAAAAAATAAAATAATTAACTTTAAAACAAAGGAGAGATTAAATATATGAAAATTGCAGTAAGAAGAGGACACCAAAAAACTGGACAAGATGGTTGTGCTTCTGGATTAGTTAATGAAATTATAGTTGCTGAAGATTATCACAATAGATTAATTTGTAAATTAAATGCTTTAGGTCATGAAGTTTTAGATGTAACACCACCTGAGGCAAATAGAACCTTAAGTAATAGTTTGTGGTATGGTATAGAAAAAGCTAACAAATGGAAAGCTGATTTATTCATTAGTTGTCATGTAAATAATGCATATAATAGCTTCAGTGGAGCATTAGGATGTGAGGTTCTATATTACAAAAATAGTTCTAAGGGCAAAGATTTTGCTATTAAGATTGAAGAACAATTATCAGCTTTAGGTTTTAAAAGCAGAGGAGCAAAAGCAGATGTAAGAAACTTAAGTGAACTTAAAAATACAAATTGCCCTTGTGTAATTATTGAACCTTTTTTCGTTGAAGCTACTGAAGATATCAAAATATATAAACGTGTTGGTGGTGAAGGAATAGCTAATGCAATATTAAAAGGTATTACTGGTAAAACAGTTTTAACTTCTAATAATACGACATCATTAAATACAAGTAATTGGTTAAACCTAGATGGTAAAACTGGAATATGTATAGGAAATGAAGTAAGAATAAGAAGTTCAAAAAACACCAACATAAGTACTAACATTTTAAGTTACTTAAACAAAGGAGATAAAGTTAAGCTATATAGGAAGGAAGGCGACTGGATACACATATATTACCCAAATCATGGCGGATATGTATCTGCAAAGTATATTAAATATTAAATAAATATGTTTTAAATTAAAAGGTATGGATTAGAAATTAATTCTAAGCTATACCTTTATTTTTGTAATTAAAAGTAAAAATGGATACACATGTATTGTAGATAATAAAAAATGATTATATAAAATTAGTAATAAAATAATTATTAAAGGCATAGTATACTATAGATGTTTTTAGATGTTATAAAAAGATTCTAGATCTCTTGAAATATTTAGCTTTTTATGTCGATAATATTTATCCTAACAATCATTGACATAAGTTTAACATTCTGATATATTGTTAATGGAAGTATCAAGAATATTCTAAAAATAACATTAAATAAGGAATATTCTTTATTTAATGTTTTTATAATTATTCAGCCGAATAGTTAGTATTAAAATATTATATAAGGGGTGTTAAATATGGAAACTTTAAAAACAAGGTATATTGATCTACCTACTATGGCAAAATATTTAAAGTCAGTTGGTTCTGAAAAAATTATAGAGCGTCTTATCCCATATTTGGAGGATGACTATAGACGTTGGAATGATTTTCATAAGATTCCAAGAACAGCACATCACACAGATATAGGTGTTCTAGAATTAATGCCTATAGGTGACTCAGAGACTTATTCATTTAAATATGTAAATGGACATCCTGAAAATCCTAAACGTAACTTTTTAACAGTAATGGCTATCGGTCTTTTAGCAGAAGTATCAACTGGATTCCCATTGCTTTTAAGCGAATTGACTTTAACAACTGCAATTCGTACAGCTGCTAATTCAGTAATGGCTGCAAAATATTTGGCTAAACCTAATCCTAAGAAAATGGCTCTAATCGGAAATGGATGTCAAAGTGAATTCCAAGCACTTGGTTTTCATCACGTATTAGGTATAGAAGAAATTTATTGTTATGATGTAGATCCAGCTGCTACTGATAAATTAATGGACAACCTAAAAGATGTAAAAAATCTTAAGTTAATAAAATGTAATAGTGTAAAAGAAGCATGTAAGGGTGTTGATATTATAACAACTATTACTGCAGATAAGAAAAATGCTATAATTATTACTCCTGACATGGTTGAACCAGGTATGCACATAAATGGTGTTGGTGGAGATTGTCCAGGAAAAACAGAACTAGATTCAGAAGTTCTTCATATGGGAAATGTATATGTTGAGTTTGAACCTCAAAGTCGTATAGAAGGAGAAATTCAACATATGGATGAAAACTTTAAAGTAACTGAAATTTGGAATATAATTAAAACTGGAAAACCTATAGATAGAAAACCTGATGAAATCACTATTTTCGACTCAGTAGGTTTTGCTTTAGAGGATTATTCAATGTTACGTTTAATGTATGATATTGCTAAAGATGAAAATATAGGTGAACCTCAAAGTCTTGTACCTATATTAGAAAATCCTAAGGATTTATATAGTATGTTAAGATAAGAAATCAGATAAAACAATAATTTGTAAGTAAAAATCCGGGCAATTAGTTATATGCTCGGATTTTTGGATTTTCCAAAGAGGTTAGATAATACTTAAATTAAAAATATATAATTACTGTTGAAAATTGAAAAAGGTTTACCTAAAATGGATTATTACTTCTTCAACAGAAAAGTAATGTGTTTAGGAATGGTTGCAATTCTATGTAGCATGCATGTTCATGACCAGGGAAATTCACATTTTTATGAAGAGAATTTGCATCGGTTAACTTTATAAGATCTCCAGCACCTAGGGCCATAAGCTCCTCTGATGCAGTGAATCTACCATTATTTCTCATTATTCCACCAACGTTACCCAGACCTAAAACCATATCAGTTTTCTCATACAAATGAACTTCTGCTCCTGCTTTTTTTGCAGTAAGAGCAGCAGCGCATCCACTCCAACCAGCTCCTACTATTATTATCTTCAATATAATCGCCTTCCTTCAAAAATATATTTAGGATCAGTTTGCATTTTACACATTCTTCTTACCAAGTCATCATTATTTCTTAATGTACAACAACCACAAACTCCTTCACCACAACACATCTTTGCATTATTACAGCAAGTAAATTTAATCTCTGGCATAGTATTTTCAGCATTTATTTTATCTACAACTCTCATAGTCTTATAATTAACTACATCTAAACAAGAACAATGAACAAGGGCAGGTTTTCTTTCTAAGATAGTATTAATTAAAAATTGTTGAAACTCCTTAGGCAGATTTCCTTTATCAAAAGTATTAATAAAATAAGCTTCCTTTGCATACCTATTTAAATATTCCTTAATAAAACAGTGATCATAGTGACCATTATCTATAACCGCAATTACATCATTATTTTGATTGTGAAGTCTTTTTAAAATTGGAATTAAAGGAGCGGCGCCAATACCTCTACAAATTAATATACAAGTCTCGTTTTTCAAATTATCATAATGTCTTAAACCTAAAACACCATTCCAGAAAGGACCTTTAACTAATATTTCATCATCCTTTTCTAGCATGAAAAGTTTCTCAGTTTTAACACCTTTTTTTTCTATAGCAACAATGATTTGATTTTCTTTTGTATTAACATCCATTATAGAAATAGGTGAACCAAACATAGGTTTATCCTCTGGTCTTCTTAAAAACACATAACTTCCTATAGAAGTAAGATTTCTAACTAAATAATCATCTGTCTTTATAACAAGTACAAATAAATTTTCATTATGTCTAATTTTATCAACTACGGTGCCTTTAAAATATTTTCTACCTTCTTTAGCTTTATAACCATTCCAAGCGAATTCCTGATAGATGCAAACCCCTTTCCAATGTGGACAATGACATTGATTACATGATTTATTTAAGTTATTACAAAGAATACAATCCCCAGTTTCGGCCAAATGGCAAGGACAAAACTCACTACCAGCATCTATACAAGTAAAGGGTTCAAAACTCATATGTTTTCCTCCAATAAATACTATACTAATAAATTATTTTGAACACCTTTATTTCGTTACATAAAATTTTAAAAAACAAGTTTTTATAAATTTTTTAAGTAAAAAATAACTAGAAAATATTAATGTTCACTTAAAATTTTTACTTGTTTTTAGAAGATGATTTAAGTGAATCAAAAATGTTAAACGTCTATTAAAAAACACAAAGAAATTTAAAATATAACAAGTCTATAAATAATAGAATATTCAAAAAATGGTAACGTGAAATATATTATATATTTAAAAAGGAGGATTTAGTAGGAGTTTATTAAATTAATAAACTTTATAACTAAATATAAATATGGATATAAAAGATTATTTTAAAGATGATACTATTTCTGAGATACCAATAGAAAGGTTTATGGAATTAAGAGAAGACCATTTAGAAAATTTATATGATGAAAGTTCTGATAATGAAAGAGTAAATATATTTTTTGATTTACTACATGAATATAATTATCTTAAAAATCTAAATGCAAGAAAGGAAATAGTACATATTTGTTATCTTATATCATACTATATTCTTTTTAATCTGAAACCCAATTGGTCTGTAGAGATTGCTATGAAATATGCTAAAAAAGTAATTTATTATAATGATATTTCAGGTTACCATGAATGGATAGCAATAGTTAAAAGAGGGATTTAAGTTTTAAAGAGTGGCTATATTAAAAAAGTGTGGAACCAGTCCAATATAGTACTTTTTAAGTTTATTTATAGAGTTATGAAGAAGCATATGGATTATATGTATAAGTATTTTAATAGTTTTGAATCTCTTTATTTTGTTATATAAATTTTGAGGAATAAATCTGCGTATTTTTAAAAATACAAAATTGATAAAAATATTTTTGAATATAATTATTAAAAATATTTCAAATAGGGTAAAACTTCAAGAATATGGATACAGTTTTTAGTTTATTATACGAATTTAATGTAGTGTAGATTTTTTACATGCAATAATAAAATCATTTAAAAAGTGTACATTTATAAGTAAATATTAATAAGTATAATGAAGAAGTAAATGAAGTTAAAAATAAATTGAGATATTTTACAAATTCAAAATGCAATGTACAATATTTGACAAAAACTTAAATAAGTGTACAATATTTTAGGGAGAGGTATAAATATATATAATAAATTAGATTGAATGAAGTATGTTGGAGGAAATGATATGGACAGTTTATGGCCTCAAAATTTTGAATGTAGCTGTGATGGAAAAAAATTTCCTAATGTTATACTAGAAAATCAAGCTGCTTTCTTACCTAAATTAACTAATAATTTATTATATGCAAAAGTTTTGCCTGAATATGATTATAAATCTGAAAATGACATAATAAATCCATTTTGTAATAATACTGAATGTGCTTATTCTTTTAAGGTAACTAGTCGGGATTTTAAGGATTGTGCATACTGGCTTTTTTCAATAAGTTATGGTACTTCCATTTACCCATTAAAAATAACAATGAAAAATGTATTACTCAATGAGATATTAACAATAGATCCTCAATTCAATTATATACAATATAAAACATTTAACTATATAAGTGTAGAAAATGAAAGAGAATTTAAAAAATATATACAGTTAATATTTAATAGCAATACAGTAAAATTAATAATATATCAGCTAATGAATATGTGTAAGCAATTAAAAGATCAGTTATAATATATAATTAATAAAAAGGATAAAATTGTGTTTATAGGGGATAAAGTTTTACAACAAAAAGAAAAGGTTTTCTTGATAGGGCAAAAATAGTATTTTAAAACATATAGTAAATCATAATGAGATTAATTTAGAGTATTTAGTAGTGCGATTTTACATATAGGAAAACATTTAATAAGAATTGGCTTATTAAGAATTATGTAAATATAAGTTAAATAAGAAATTAAAAAATAATAGAATTCATATAAAAGAGATTATCTTAAATAAAAATAAAGTTTTTATTTAGAGATAGTCTCTTTTTAGTATTATAAAAACTTTTAAAACAGTTTTAAAAGTTAATTGAAAGAAAAATAAGACGTATTCATAAATCATTAAATATAAATAAAGGATAAAAGGAAGAAAAAAATTAATAATAGTAGATTTTTAGGAAATATTAAAAGTATTAATTTTGTTAAGAATTTTATATTGATATAAAGAAATACTATAAAAATTGTATTGTTTTTAGAAAATTTATGATAATATTAATATAAATAATATTTTAACAACGAGAGGTGCAGCAAAAATATGGAAAAATATATTATAGTACAAAATAATAATATAAAAGGGATTTTAGATAGTAAGGATCAAAAATTAAATGATGTATTAAAAGAATATGAAAGTTGCATTAAAAATGAAGAGGTTAAGGTATATGAAGAAGGAAAGTTATTGGAAAATTTGAATGAAACTGAAAAAAGTAAATATTTAAATGGTACTTTGGATAATAGCTCAATAATTCAAGTTTTGGTTAGAAGATGTGAAGAGTCATGTAACATAAATCAAGAGCAATATTTTTATTATGATGAAGATTTTTATGACTATGATTAATTTTATTAGAAAAAGGATTTATTTATATAGATGTATTAAAAAGTAAATATTTTATAGTAATAAAGAGTGCTTAGGTTACTTAAGTGCTCTTTAATTTTTGTTGAATACTTTATATGTATAGTATATAAAATTTAGAAAATTCCAAAAATAATTTTATAACTTTAGGGGGATATAAATATGGCTACATGGATTGCTCATATGAGAGTAGCAGAAAAGATATTGAATACTAGAAAGGACTTTGAAGTTGAATCATTTTTACTTGGAAATGTTGGCCCTGATTCTGGTGTACCAATCTTTATTTTATAAAGTATTTCAACATGTAAAAGAAGTTCCAGATTATCTAGACTATTTTCCTAAAGGTGCATTTACTAGACAAGTAAAATACATAACAGAATTTTATTTAGGAGAAAATAATGAAAATAAAGATAATTTTGTATATCTAAGTAAGGAAGAAATGGATAACTTTGTAGAAGAAAGGTCAAGAAAAATAATCGAGAAAATGAAAATAAAAGGTTTATAAAGAAACTAAAATTTAAAAAGAGTCATTATAAAGAAAATATTGAGAAATAGTTAAAAGTAATATATACTATGAAGGAAATAATTTTATAAATAAGTAAAAAATACATAGCTTATTTTATCAAATTACAATATTAATTATCATAAGGGGAAAATGAGATGGACAACATGTATATTTATATAGCTATTTTAATTTTAATGAATTTAAGTATTTACTTTACTGTAAATAGTGCTATTAGTACTTTTTCAAAACAAATTAAGCGTATGAATTCAAAAATAGATAAAATTGCAGAAAAACTAGATGTAGAATTTGAAAATATAGATGATGAATTAAGAGAACTTATAAAAGCAGGTAAAAAAGTTCAGGCCATTAAAACTTATAGAGAATTTTCAGGGGCAAATTTAATAGAAGCAAAGCAGTATATAGACTCTTTGATGTAAGAATTTAAATTAAAATTAAGATTATTTTAAAAAAAGCATCCAAATAAAGGACGCTTTTTTTATATTTGTAAAAATTTGCCGTTGAAAGTTATGCCAAATTATGATAAAAATATAGTAACGAAGGAGGTTCTGTTAATTAATTATGAAAGATTAACTATCTCAATCGCAAAATTACGAATTTAAGCGTTAGCTTGGAATAATTATATATATAAATTTAAAA